>JAITUN010000122.1 GCA_031286285.1 Bacteroidales bacterium
GGCGGGCACTGCGGTTTCTACAAACGCAGCATCTTCGCAAATCACGGAAGCAGCTGCATCTACAGGCTATCAAAAGACCTTGATTAGGGAGGTTAGGGGTGCAGCTGATGTTTTTTCACGGCAAGATATAGAGTATTGGGTTGCCGGTTATAATAAAGAGCAGAGTGAAGTAAGCAAAGCGGACAGGAATAATGTTCGTTGGGCAGTTAAGGTTGATAGTAGGAGAATTGAGCTTACAGATGGCAGGACCGGTGAGCTTATTCGTGGCGAAAGGATTATTCTTGGAATCCCTGATGAGTGGGCAGGTAAGAGGATATTGGTTATGGCTTGCCTTGATGGTTTTAATGAGCGTGTTAGCCAAGAGACTAAAGTCGGTCCTATTTCGCAGGGCACTTTGATTCGGATGGTTGAGGGGTCGGAGGAGGTTTTGCCTGAGCGGGAAGTTAAGTATAAGGTTACTCGTTATAACAAGGATTTGCATCTTGTTAGTGCTGATTTTCGCAATAGTGTGAAATGGGCAGTTAAAGTGGGTGAGAAAGAGCCTGAGGTGTTAAATAAAACGGGTGAAGAGTTAACTTTAAAGATAGATAAAAACTGGGCAGGCAAGACAATTGTTGTTATGCCGCATATAAATAAGTATACGGATATCGTTTCGGTGAGGACGAGGGTGGGGAAAATCGGTAATATTCGTGTTAAACTTGGCGAAAAGCATTATAATGCTGTAAGCAAATTATTTGAAGATGCAAACTCTTCTATAACAGCAATATTCAGAAAATTTGAAAAAAAATTATTTGTGAATAGAATAGATGTAGATGTAAAGGATGTTGAGTATGATTACATTAACAAAGAACTTAATCTAAATATTGAGGCGGATAAGGAAGGCTTAGATAAATACGGAGAAAAAGTATTTGAACCATATGAACGCACGATTCATGAAATATGGCATAAAATTGATCATTTGGCAGGTCCCAGTCCTAACACTTTCTTTTCTAAAGCATACATGAATGAGTTGATTGAGGCATTCAAGGCAGATTTTCGTAGTATAATAGGGGCTGATATCAGCGTATTTGTTACTGGCGATTCTAATGAAATAGAAAATAATAAATACCGCGAATTTACTGAGAAAAATGATTTTGTATTACTTAATAGTATTATTAATGCTGTAACAAAAGGTAAATTAATGTATGGTCACGATGAAAAATATTGGAATGAAAAAACCATACCTGCAGAAATATTTGCAAACATTGCTGCGATAGAAATAGCTAACCCTAGCGCATCTAAAGCAATGCAAAACCAATTTTCAAATACTATGAAAGTATATTGTGAAATGATTTGTGATATGCAAAAAAAAGAGATGATATAAATGCTTAAAATTCTGCTAATTTTACTTATGTTGCCTTTGCTGTGTTTTTCAAGAATTTCAAGTCAAGATTATAAAGAAGTATTAAAAGAGTATCAGGCAAAATTTCCCGAAGCCACTTATGAAATACAAACAACGACAGGTTTATATTCAAAGGATGAAGTTAAGACAGTTACAGACTATGGTATGCTGGGTTTAAGAAGCATTTACTACAGATATTTGGAAAAAGGATTGGACTTTGGAGGCAATGTTTTACTCAAATTTACAATCGCTGAAAATGGAAAAATTTCCAAAGCTAACATTGTACATAGTTCAACAGGGAACGCAGACTTTGACAAAGCAATTAAAAATAAAATATCTACTTGGAAATGGAATGCTGTAGATAGTGTTACCACAGTAAAAATTCTCTTTAGGTTCACTGCCCTTTCTCATACGAATTATAACGGAGATAAACCATATATTTTTAATGGACCGCGCCCTAGTAGAAAAGTTATGCAATCTATAGGTGCCTTATCAGTGCGTTTTAGACGAATATATAATAAATATTCAAAACTAAACTCAGACTTTGATAGGGTTAAGCTTGTTATTAAAATTACAATTGCAGAAAACGGTAAAGTAACTAGTGTTGATATAGTATCCAGCACAACAGAAGCTACCGAATTTCATGAAGACATTAAAAATGAAATCTATACTTGGAAATTGGAACCAATTGAGGGCGGCAATACCACAGTTACAACTCACTTTATATTTAGGGAATAATTTAAGATATGCATGTATCCTATATAAATAAAATAGTTGTTTTTTTAGGTACTCCGTCAAACAGTGATGTGCAAGTATACGAGCCTCCTCCTCCATCTAGTACTCGTTTTATAGATGAGGATGATTATCATATATTTTTGAACAGTAACGGAAAATTTCGTTTTTTACCGTAGGAGTATAACAAATGGCAATAAAAATTCTATTGATTTTATTTTTGTTAAGTATTGGAGTTTCAGCAGAGACGGAAGATATAAAAGCAAACATAAAACGTAACAACGATTTTATACTTTCTAATATGGAAAAGTTATGTAAAATTTCAGAAAAAGAGCTATCAGCTGAAAAGTATAAAATAGATGCAGTTCCTGATTCCAGCTCGGCAGTAGCAATAGCACTTGATTTAGCGTATTCCAAGTTTGACGCAAGACCTGCGGTCAAAACAGGAGTAATAGCCGCTAGGTTAATAGGCGAACATGAAGAATACTGGTATGTTAATATTTATCGTTTAATGAAAGATTACAATAAAGTAGTTGGTTTTCAGGCTTTAATTTCGAGAAATAGCGGAGCATTTCTTTGCGGTGGTTTGACTAGACCTTAAATTTATTGGATTATATATGCTTAAAACATTCTTATTGACATTTTCTGGGGTATTGGGCTGCTCTCCGCAGATGATGGAACAAGGAAAAAATATCAGGATGGCATATTGGGATACCAATGAGGAAAATAGAAATGAATAGAATATTTTTTTGCATTATAATCAGCTTTTGCATATTTTCTTGCAAACCTAAGGAACCTAAAGAACCTAAGGAAGAGATAAAAAAGATAGGCAATATAGACAAGCCTTTGAATCTGTCTTTGCTCTTTCGCGATGCAGGGGGGGTAGGAGTGTCTTATGACACTATTGACGGCAATGAAATTAGGACAGT
>JAITUN010000211.1 GCA_031286285.1 Bacteroidales bacterium
GAGCAGTTGAAGATACCCCTGTTTCGGGTAAAGTGTACACAGCGACTTGCCGCTCTTTTGGTACTTGACGTTCCAGCCCTTCCACATCCCGCCGTCCATATTGCAGTTGCTGTGCGTCAGTTTAGGTTTGACTTTATATGTTTGCCGCAAATAGCCGTCCAAATCGTCCAATAAGGGCGTGTTTACGAACTCCTTTACTTGAACCTCCGACGGCTCATTTTCGCGGTCAAACATTTCATTCCATTTCATAGCCATTACCTCGCTTTCAATCTTTTGTTTTTTTCCATTACCCAAACACCTCACACTTCATTTTTATAGTTTTCCCTTTGCCTCTGTGTCGTCAGAAGCAAAGAATATTTTGTTTCAAAAATTATCGCTTACAAGTCCGTCTATTGTCTGTTTGTGCTTTGAATACCAGCAATTCCAAACATTTTCTGCCCATTCTCTCACCTTTTCTTCGTGTTCTTCCAAACTTGCTGCTCGCAATACATCAATAACGGTTTTTTGTCCATTGGGCGCGGGCGGTTCTAGCCAGTCAAATTTTGTTTTTTTTGACAGAAGCTCTTTCATTTTTATCGTTGCTTCTTTCCCGCTTGAATTTTTAACGAGAACGAAATACAAACTGATCAAGTGTAGATTAACAGATTGAATTGATTGCCTGCATGGCTGTCCGGGATGCTGAACTGCATACGTATCAACCGTTAATCTATGTGTCGTTTCGGGATAGTTGTATTCGCCAAATTCTTTTGCCAAAATCTCTCCATAAAAATTCCAACATCCTTGTGTTGCTCCAATATATTTGTGTGGCCTACCTATAATATTGTCAACTATAGCACCGCAGCCATAGCATCTTGTTGTATTGTCTCCTTTGTATTGCTCTATCAATGAGTTGTCCCTTGAAGGCGAAGGGGGAGTAACTTTTAGCATTGCGTCTTTTGTTGGGGATAAAGTCCCTTTCGCTTCTTCGTAGCCTACGAAAAGGCTGTATCGCTCTGTATTGAAGCGCAGCACACAATATTCAGGATCATCGGGACCGCTCCACTGCTCTTCCATAGGCGGAAACCACATTTCTTGTTTTGTTTCAGCATCCGTCAGTATTTCAATCGTTCCGACAAGCGTTATGTTGTATTCGGCAGAGTTTATGCATACACCTGCACGATTACATTTTTTGATTCGCTTAACAGAATTTCTGCTGTTTGAAGTGCAAAAAGTCAGCCACTTTATCCCGTCTGCTTTTGCGATTGTTAATGTGGACGCGGTAGGATAACCGTTCTCGTCGATGAGAGTAAGTGTTGCATACCCCTCCATCCCGCCGCCGATATAACCCGTTTTTGAGGCGATAATTTCACCTGCTTTTTTGATAATTTCTTGGCTCATTGCGAATCCTCTCCTAATATTATCTTTGTGATTTCATCGCACGACAAACCTATGTCCAGACAGCCGCAACCTTCCGGGCTTTTTGGCATAATTTTGCGGTTTGGCTTGCGTTTAATTTCAAGCAAGCGGATTATGTCATCGATTAATGTCTCATCGCGGAGGTAAAAACCAAGCCATTTGCCGTCGTGAAGAACTTCCGCACCGTCATACTCTTTGCATACTTCCGCGCCGAATTGTTCTCGCCGTTCTTCAAATTTTTCTCGCTCAGCTTTCCCCATAACAACGACTGCGATAAAGTAATCTTCTCGAATGCAAAGCGTGATTAGTGTTTTCCCGCCGCGCTTAAATGACAGGTTGCTGTGGTGTTTATGGTTTGGGTTGCCTTCATACCACAATTCGTCCATTTCGTAATGGAAACGGATTTGCCCGGTTAGTTTTTCCCAGGCACTGCTTGCCTTTCCAAGTTTTTCTTTTACTTCGCTGTACGGTTTTGTTGCGTTCTTCATTTGCAATACTCCACGATAGGTTTTATGTTCTCTTTGTTGGTAAAATCTAAATTTTTTCCATAAGTTTCTAATACCAATTTATCGTCCACAGTCAATTTTTCGGCAGGTTTTTTATCTACTTTCTTTTTTGCAATCCAAAACATCAGTTTAAACATAAAGTTTAACTTGTAATGATCAAACCCGCCTCTCAAAAAGAATATTTTCATTTTCTGAAAAATCTCGTCCGAAACCGTTTTTTCGACATACCCTCTGATTCTGTTTGTAACCGTTTCATTGCTCATGTCTTCAATTCCACACGCGCAATAAACAATCTTTTTATCCCTTACCAGGTTTTGGTTTTTTGTGAAAATACTCAAACCCTTTATCGTGCCTGCAAGTATGGGGCTTCCCAATATTATCACGTCATATCCGGAAAGCATATCCGATTTTATGTTCTTTATATCGAACAAATCTCCATTTAATTCTTCTGCAATCCACTCGGCGTATCTTCTTGTCGTGCCATTTTTTGAGTAGTACATTACCAATACTTTATTCATTGGATTTCCCTTAATTTCTTGGTTCATTTACGAATCTTCCTTTTTTATGATTTTCAAAAGTTTAATTTTTAAGATTTAGCCGTAATTTTAATATACTACTTGCCGTGCTTTTTCATATCAACATTTCCATTTCCACAAAATATTTATGCTATGTCTTTTCTTATATAAATTTAATATATCTTCATTTCTTCATAAGTCATTTTTATTTTCCCCGTTCATTTTTTACCGCAACAGAGAGTATGTCGCCATAATACTATGTATGTTCGTTTGGGAGGTGGAAGTTAAAAAAGAATCCGTTGCTCCTTTACTCGCACCTTCCTTGTTTAACATGCTTCCCATTGGGATTACGCCGCAAGAACAAAAAGGCAACGGTATTCCCGCAAACGTAGCCCACAGTACAGAACTGAAATTTGGCTTTGCAATATGCCCAATATATTTTTCTTTAGGTACATATACTTTTAGAATTCCAGCAATTAAAAATCCTAAAGGCAGATAAGGAGCCATCATATTAAAAAACAATAAAAATGGGTTTAGATAGTTAATCATAATTAAACACTCTTATTTTTCAAATCGTTCTTTTAATTTTCTATAAAAGTTTTCCAAACTCTTGTCCCCGTCATTATCTAAAAACAGGCAGAACGGCAAACTGTCCGTCTCCTTATGTTTGATAACGCAG
>JAITUN010000235.1 GCA_031286285.1 Bacteroidales bacterium
AGGTTTTGATACAAAATCACTATGCACACAAATTTAAAAATACAATCATCAATATTGAAGATACCATTACTCAAGAAAGTTATTTTGCTGAAAAATCAAAATTGAAAGTAACGGAAGCTTCTCAAGGACATAAAACTACACTTTATTTCGATAGCTCTCATAAATATCCGATAGGATTTCTTCATTTTGACATCCCTGATAGCATAGAAATATTCAAAGTTGATATAGAATTTATGATTTATCTTATCAATGAAAAAAGTGATGCAGAGTTAATGAGCGCAGTAGTTATGAATATACCGAAAGTGTCTTATAAATCGGATAATTTAAAGATTGACAAACAAAACCAATGGTATACCTATAAAAAAACATTAACGTACAAAAAAGAACTATGGGAACATGCGGAAGGGAAACCTTATCTTACAATTTTTCTATGGAATCAGGGAAAATTGGAAGGATATATTGATGATATAAAAGTAAAAGTAATAACGGATTAATTATGCCGAAAATATGTATTAGGAGGCAGAAAATCTAATGTTTATACTTTCGTTTTTCGTTTAAAAGAAATATCAAACCGCTTTATCAACCATTTATACAACTTATTTCCTATAATTGAAAGAGCCGTCGCCGTAAATATAAGCAATACCAATGCCAATAGTCGTCCATAAAAAGTTTCACCACTAACTGCAATAAATAGTCGTCTCAATGGTCCATGAATAGCAAATAAAATCATCGAAATAGCTCCAATATGTAATAGTATTGCTTTTAATCTCTTGGCTTTATTAATAATGAAGGGAAATATTTTTGAAAGTATCCAAAATGCGAAAACAACAGCCGACAAGAATGTAAATGGGTATAAAAATTTGAAAAAACACCCGGTAATAAACACTGCCAATGACAACAATACCCAAACATTAGGGAGTTTTTTGCTTGGACTTATAGCAATTAAAATTCCAAAAGCAAGTTCCGGCAGATGTCCGGGAGCATGTTGAAGTAACAGAATGTATGCCTGAGGTTGATATACGTATTGGGAAATATATATCCATACATAAGAGATGAAACAAATCAAAACAAACGCTTTGATACGATATTTCTTGATTATTTTAAATAATAGAGGAAATAAAATGTATAATTGAAATATCAATCCAAAAAACCACCAAGGTCCTGACAAACTCAAGGCGGATCCTTTAGTTATATTGAAAGTATGTAAAAATAATAATTTATACAGAAACTCTCTACAATGATACCAGCCAATAAACTTTCCGGAAAAAACAATTTCATAAAAAAACAAAAAAACAAATCCTGTAATCATTAACGGATAAAGTTTTTTGAGACGTTCTATTATAAATATTCCCCAAGATCTGTCTCTATTTTGCATTGATAAAGCAAGTCCTACTCCACTAATAAAAATAAAAAGTGTATGTCCGTATGAAAAAAAAGAGAAGTATAAATTGATGCATTCTAATGGTTGTTCTACTAATCCTTTAATCAGTCTCATTACTCTTTCCGGATCAAAATCCCACTCATTTTCACCTGTAAAAGGTGGAACCCAGTGAAAAAAATTGTGACACATCACATGGAGTATTGCGAACCCCTTCCACATTGTCGTATATTCTCTTGGTAGGCTTTTTATTTGCATATTTTTTTCTTTAAATACCGGCACAAAAGTAAACAAAAAAAATCTACCTTTGCAAAAAATTAAAAAAAATGATTTTTAGCTCTCTCGAATTTTTATTCATCTTTTTGCCCATCGTTCTACTTTTAGTAGCGGTGTACAGGAACATCACCTATCAAAACACTATTCTTTTCATTTCCAGTATTTTGTTTTACGCATGGGGCGGGGTTAGCTACGCTGCAATAATCCTTTCTTCGATTGTTCTCAATTATTTTGCAGGTATTTGTATCGGAAAGTTTACCAAGAAAAAACTGTGGCTTACAATAGCAATCATATTAAACCTTGCTCCATTAGTATTTTTTAAATATTTCAACTTTTTAATTGATAATTATAATGTACTCACCTCAGTTTTTAATATCTCTCCTGTAACCGTACGACACATCATACTCCCCATTGGCATCTCTTTTTACACATTCCAAGGATTATCCTATCTTGTCGATATTTACAGAAAAATGGCTGAGCCACAACGCAATTTCATCAAATTAGGAACATTTATTTCTATTTTTCCTGCACTTATTGCCGGTCCTATTATACGGTATCATGAAATTCAAGGTCAATTATATCAACGGAAATTCAATGTAACAAATTTCTACGAAGGCATTAAGAGATTTATGCTGGGATTGGCACGCAAAGTAATTATTGCCAACCAAATAGCTGCTATGGTAGATGATATTTTTAGTCGTCCTCCCAGTGAAATTCCCACATTAACAGCATGGATTGGCATTGTGGGCTATACTTTGCAAGTTTATCACGATTTTGCAGGTTACTCTGATATGGCGATTGGTTTGGGCAAAATGCTTGGTTTCAATTTCCCTGAAAACTTTAATTTTCCGTACCTTGCCAAATCTATTCAGCAATTTTGGCAGCGTTGGCACATGACACTCTCTAATTGGTTTAAAAATTACCTCTACTTCCCTTTGGGAGGAAGTAGATGCAGCACAAAGCGGGTTTTACTCAATTTATATATTGTCTTCTTTTGCACAGGATTATGGCATGGGGCAAGTTGGAATTTTGTGATTTGGGGATTAATTCACGGCACATTTCTTGTTTTGGAACGACAGGGATTGGCTCGTCTGTTATCCAAATCTTTTGGGTTTGTACAACATTTTTATGCCCTCTTTATCATATCCATCTCACGGGTATTCTTTAGAACTGAAGATTTAACAACAGCCACTGACTACATGAAAACACTCTTTGGATGTTCCTCGCCAACGATACCAAACGTCTATATTTATCACTATTTTTCATTAGATTTCATACTCATTTTTATTATTGCTATATTAGCTTCAACTAAATTTTTTGAATTAATTAATAATCAAATAAATAAATTAGCACAGAAATATGTTTTTATGCTTCATTTGAAGTATGTATTAATTACGGCTGGCATTATTTTTATGCTGTTTATTATTGTAAATCAATTAGTTATCGGTTCGTACAATCCATTTATCTATTACAGATTTTAAAACAATGAAAAAGAGCATTTTTATATATCAATTAGCAACGGTAATCATCTTTCTTGTTCTTATTGCACTACCTTTATTTCAGGACATCACACATGTTTTTACGCTTCAAAAAATAGAAGGAGAAAACAAAGCCACAGCAAAATTTCCCACCTTTGATCTTAAACGATTGGATCCATTCCCTTCTCAATTCACGGCATTTTATAATGATAATTTTCCATTTAGAGCATTCTTTTTTCAGGTTGATTATCGAATATTTTTCAAAAAGTCGCCTGTTAAAGAAGTAATTATCGGAAAAGAAAAATGGCTTTTTTTAAGTAAAAATGGAAATATATATCAGGGATTAACATCTTTTTCGGAAAAAGATATACAATTTGTCGTTCAAAATTTGGAAGAAAGAAGAAAAAAATACGAAGAAATGGGAATAAAATTTTACTTTGCCATTGCGCCTACCGCTTATGAAATATATCCGGAATACTTGCCAAGCTATGTTTTTAGAACTAAAAAAACAGTAACTGACAAAATTTGCGAAAAACTTCAAAATACTGATATCCCCTTTATCTATCTAAAAGAAGAACTTTTAAAAAATAAAACAGCAGGGCAACTCTATCATAAAAACGACCATCATTGGAATCAACTGGGAGGTTATTTTGCTTACAAAGCTATCGTTGATTTAATAAATAAGGATTTTCCACAAATTCCAACTTATACATTAACTGATTTTGAGTTAACGTCTCGCCATACAAAAGGCGGAAACCTCATCAGTATGCTAAACGATAATTTCCAATCCATTTTAGATGAAGATATTATTTATCAAGCGAAACTAAAAGATAGCAGCAAAAGATACTATGAAGTTGAAAAAGTGGGATATCCATGTATAAAGAATTTTCCCTATTGTAATGAATATGAGATGTCCGGTGAAACACCATTAAAAGAACTCCCTAATATAGTAATTATTCGCGATTCTTACTTTAATGCGATGATTCCTTTCTTTTTTAACTCGTTCAGCCGCTCTGTCGCTATTTTTGACGCTTGGCAATACCGGGAAAACATGGATATAGTATCTCAAGAAAAACCTGAAATAGTGCTACTTATCTTGACCGAAGCGAACATTTCCGGTTTATTTAAAAAATAAGTAAAACAATCCATTTATCAAAAATCGTACCTTTGCAAAAAAATAAAATATAGTGTAATTCATTAAATAACAGCAACATGCTCACAAATAATTTTTTAAGTCGTCACGTAGGACCTCGTGATACAGAACTACAAAGAATGTGTAAAACCATTGGCGTACAGTCGGTTGAACAGTTGATTGACGAAACCGTTCCAAGCGCTATCCGATTGAAAAATCCGCTTCCTTTGCCGGAAGGGATTAATGAGTTGGAGATGCTCATCCGTATGAAAGAGTTGGCGGCGAAAAACCAAAACTTTCGCACCTACATTGGCATGGGATATTATGCCTCTATTATGCCGGGCGTCATTCAGCGCAACATTTTGGAAAATCCGGGTTGGTACACCTCCTACACGCCCTATCAGGCGGAGATTTCGCAAGGACGTTTGGAGGCGTTGTTGAACTTTCAGACTATGGTTTGCGACTTGACGGCAATGCCGCTCTCAAACTGTTCGCTGCTCGACGAAGGCACTGCCGCCGCCGAAGCCATGATCATGGCTTTCAACGCCCGTCCGCGTCAAGCTGTGAA
>JAITUN010000255.1 GCA_031286285.1 Bacteroidales bacterium
TCCTTAAAACTCAAAAATATCACCGGATATTTGCCCTGATGCGCAAGGTACCGCTCGCCGGCCTCCTCAATCTTGAGCCCGCTAAACAGCGCCCGCATGTCCTTGCCGCCAAACGGCGCGGTGTTCTCAAAAAAACACTTGAGCATCGTCTGATTGAGCGTCTTGCCAAATCGGCGGGGACGGGTGCAGAGAGTGACTTTGGCGGCCTTGTCCAGGAGGTCTTTGATGAACAGGGTCTTATCCACATAGTAAGAACCTTTTTCGATTATCATATCAAAAAACGATTCGCCTATGGGCAGCGGGTTTTTGGCTTTTTGGGTATCCATAACAATAATATACATCGCGGGTAGCGGGAAAAACAAAAAAGATAAAAACTTACTTGTTTTTCGGCGGGGATATTTGTATTTTTTATCGATATCTGATGTTAGGCATGGCCGAAGCAAAATTCTGGCTTTGTCGAGATAGGGTGTTGGTGCAGAGTCGTTAAATTTATCATGCCGGAGGCGATGACAAATTCACCGCGCATGGGTGAATGCGGTTACGATGGAGAGGGAGACGTGTGGCAATGAGTATAATGAGCTTGCAGGAAGTATCCGACAATGTATGGAAAGCGCGGTATCGCGGGAATTATGGCGTATACACGGTAAAGATAAAAACCAACGGTGTGAAAACAATTGATTTTTCATGCTCCTGTCCGAGCGATTATTATCCGTGTAAGCACATACCTATGGTTGAAGGGGCGATCAGGCAGCGTGTGGCCGAGATAGAAAAAGCTGACGAAAGCGAGATAAAACTTGAGCAACTGTTGGAAAGCGTGGCGCAAAAAAAGCTGTGTGAGTTTATCATAAAGCAGGCCCAAAGTGATCCACAGTTCAGGAATAGTGTTTTGCTAGAGTTTGTTCGTGGGGGGGATACAAAAAGCGCCGCCGGTTCTGTTGACTACTCGCAAATATTGCGAAGTGCACTAAATGCGTTTCACTTAGATAGAAATGATTATGGCAGTACTTACGATGAAAACTGCATAGAAATTAACGTCTTAGACCAATGGCTTGATAAAGTTCAAAACCATGTAAATCAAAACAATCTTAGTGAAGCAGTATCAATTTGCAAAGCTCTTATTAAGGAATTTGCTGAATGGTATTATAAATTAGAGGGCATTATCTATGAATTGATAGTTCCGATTTATCAGGAAAAGCCGTTTGAAATTCTACTTCAAATTCTTTCTTTGGACAATAAATATCATAAAGAATTGCTTGGTTTTTGTAAAACAGAAATGTTAAAGCCAAAGTATGAGGGTACGTTGATGTATAAGCGCTTCAATACATTATTTATGAAATCTGCTATTATTGCCAACTCAGACGAATTTATTGAATTGCAAGACAAGTTGTTGCATGAAATAAAGGATGAAGATTTGTATGAGGTTCAGGAAATATTGGAGTGGAAAATTAATTTTTACAGAGATAGCGGACAGTCGGACAAAGCATGGGAAATTATCAAAGAAAATTTGTCGATAGAAGATTTCGGAAAACAGTGGATTGAAAAATTAATTGTAGAAGATAAACTACAGGAAGCTAAAAAATTAATTGACAAATTTATTTCCGAAGACCAGGATGAATATAACGATTCATGGTACGAATTAAAGCTGCAGATAGCTCAAAAAGAAAAAGACACCCAAGAAATTCGCCAGCTATCCTTCCACTTTATCGACATTTATTTTGATGACAAATATTACACAATTTACAAATCGACTTTTACCGAAAAGGAGTGGCCTGAAAAAGTTGAAGAGCTTATCCAACATTACAAAAAACGCGGCAAAAGCGTCGAATCTTTCAACGAATCGGTAATGGATGTGCTGCGGGCCGAAAAGCAGGAAGAGAAACTAATACAATATATGGAAGAAAATTTGTCGATTCGTGATTTGTTAATGTTATGGGGCCGACTACTTTATAGAAAATGGAAAAATCCTATGGGATGCTAGTGAAAGGAAGTAGTAAATGGGTATCAATATAAAAATAATAAAATTGCGTGTTATCGCTATTTTCATAATGGCGATAATAATGGTTATTTGGGGGCAAAATCACAACAATCATGCTCGTCGTGGAGAATCAAATAGCGCGAATAATTTTGACGGGTTGTATACTATGCTATATAATTCTTCAATGTTACAAATCGATTTAAATATAGTCGCAGGGTACAGTCCTTACGAGCATACGACATCCGTAAAAATCACTGAAACGGCAACGGGGGCATTTCTAGAATATTCTTTTCGTCAATATCGTCCAGTTGCTAATAAATGTGATTGGGCTATAGAGCTTGATGAAAATGAGTGGCATGATTTTATAATATCTTTGTATCAGAGCGGTATCAGGGGGTGGGGACATAATGGATATAGTGCAAGTCCTAGGATTTTAGGACGACATTATGATATCAAAATAACTACCAACGATGAAAGTACATTAACATTTTCGCCAGCGGATATTCAACATCCGCTGGATTTGAGAAGGTTTGACACGGAAATAAGTCAGTTTATAAGAAAAATAATGTTTAAGAGAATGATGCTACATTCTGCGGAGTATGCAAAAAAATTTGGAATGCCTATACCATCGCATTTTCAAAGATCTATGTGTGAGATTACACTGTATGGTGGAAATAATAGGGATGTGATTAGAGCATTTCTAACTAATTCAATAGATTCTGTTTATACCTTTTTTTCTATGGGAGGAAGAATGCGGTGGGAAACACATCTCCCTATAAGTGATTGGATGGATATCGTATATGTTTTCAATTCTTTGGATGGTTGCCTTCGCGAGTGGAATAGGAGTAGTAGAGATAGAAATAATCCGATATGCTTACCTACTTGGGATGCACTTAATGAAACTATGGCAGGCATAAAAGCAAAAATTAAAAAAGATAACGGTATTGATGTGTTTGAAATGATATTAGAGGAGAATTACAAAAAAAGGTTCGGTGTGGAGATAAGTGATTTTGAACGTTCATTGATAATCGTAAATTTTAGGATTAGGGTCAAAGAGAATATTAGATTTATTGAAGTGAAAAGACATACGAATGGTGCGCTTATGACAAATGAAAGAAATTGTACGCCTTGTTTATTCAATAATGATAGGAACAGATGTCGTGAAAGATGCCAAAATCTAGTTGCAGAACTTGATATTGGTGAGTGGTTGGATTTTGTGCATGCGTTACATAAAATTCGTATCAATCAATGGAGTGGATTCGAGAGTAGGAGTAAGCCTGAAAAGGCTACAGTTCTTTTTTTGGATAGTTTTTTTCATGAGATGGTATTTAGCGGCTGTGACTCACAGGAATCCGAAAGAACAACACGAAATATCATCGAAGAATGGAGTATTGAGTTAAACTTTTTTGATAATCAGCCATTACGATATAGTAGCGATAACACATATCCATCAAACTGGAGCGATTTAAGCAAATTGATGAGTGATTTGGAGATGAAGATTTTGAATAGGGAGAGCAATTAGAATGCTCACTAACTCATAAACACACGAAAGGGCGAAGAGCATGTTGGAAGAAAAAGTTGTGAAAAATTTGTCTATCCGCATGATTTCACGTGAGATACGGGGGCTTCGTGAGGCTGGTGTTATGGGTTCCGATAGTTGGGGTATTGGGAGGTTGCTAAGGTTTTTTGAAGCGATTTATGAAAAATTTGAAAATATCGCTTGATAGGCAACCATATTGCCGTGTTTTTATATTATATTATGATGAGTGGCGGTTAGAAATTTTTATACGTAGCATTTTGTATTTTTAGGGGGTGGGCTGATGGGTGAGTTGGTTGATAGCGGTTTGTATGAGGAAGTAAAAACAGTTCTGGAGCTTGCGAGGTCGCGGGCGTATGCCGCTGTGAATTTTGCGATGGTTGAGGCGTACTGGCATGTTGGGCGGTTGATTGTGGAGCGGCAGGGAGGTGAGGAACGGGCGGAGTATGGTAAAAAGCTTTTGCAGGACCTTTCCAAACGCCTTACGGAAGAGTATGGTAAAGGTTTTGACGAGAGTAATTTACGCTATATGCGGCAATTTTATCATACATTTCCGAATTGTGACGCACTGCGTCACGAATTGAGTTGGACGCATTACCGCCTGATAATGAAGGTCGAAAATGAGACAGCGCGCCTATTTTATGTCGATGAATGCGTGAAATCGAATTGGAGTACGCGCCAGCTTGAGCGGCAGATTAACAGTTTTTTCTACGAGAGGTTGCTGTCAAGCCGGGGGATAGAGGCAAAAAAGGCTGTTTCAGCCGAGATTTTCACCAAAGAGCCGGGGATTTCACCGCTTGACATCATCAAAGACCCGTATGTGCTGGAATTTCTTGGAGTGAATCATAATGAATACCACTTTGAGAGCGATTTGGAGAAGGCGCTGATTACGCATATCCAAAGGTTCCTTTTGGAACTTGGGCGCGGCTTCACGTTTGAATCCCGGCAGAAAAGAATTAGTTTTGACGGCGAGCATTTTTATGTTGATCTCGTATTTTACAACTACATCCTCAAGTGTTTTGTGTTGATTGACTTGAAAACCGGAAAGTTGACGCATCAGGACATCGGGCAGATGCAGATGTATGTCAATTATTATACACGGGAATTGATGAATGAGGGCGATAATCCGCCGATTGGCATTGTATTGTGTGCCGATAAGAATGAGTCGGTAGTCAAGTTTACTCTGCCGGAGGGCGATACACAAATCTATACTTCAAAGTATAAATTGTATTTGCCGACTGAGGATGAATTGCTCCGAGAGTTGGAAACGGAGCGGGCGTTGATAACCGGAGAGAGGGCTTTGAGTTTGGAGCGGAAAAAATGAGTGCGCCGGTTCGGCGTGTGTAGTATAATACGGTGCGATACCGTATCAGGCAAAGTTTAGCCAACCGTCTGTACCCAGCCTTGGAGTCGAAGCCGCGAGGTTAGATTTAAGC
>JAITUN010000286.1 GCA_031286285.1 Bacteroidales bacterium
TATTCAGTATTGTTTTTTACAGTTGGGGCGGTCCTCGTTTTATTTTTGTGATTTTGGGAACCACTTTCCTTGATTTTCATTTGGTAAAATGGATGTCGCAAATGAAAGAACAGCGCTATCGCAGGTTGTTGCTGGCATTGTCGGTTTCTATTAATTTGGGATTGCTTTTCTATTTTAAGTATTCCAATTTTTTTATCGAAAATGTAAATGCCGTACTGTCATTAATAGGATTTCAACACATTCATTGGACAAAATTAGTGTTGCCCATTGGGATCTCGTTTTATACTTTTGAAACCATAACCTACGTGGTAGATGTGTATCGGAAAGTGCATAAGCCGTTGGATAATTTTTGGAGTTACCAACTCTATATTATCTTCTTTCCCAAGTTGATAGCAGGACCCATTATTCGCTATCACGATCTTGCAGACCAGATAGAAGATCGCTCAAAAGATGAAACGCTGGACAATATTCTCATCGGTTTTTATCGCTTTGCGATAGGGCTTGCCAAAAAAGTGCTCATTGCCAATCAAATGGGCTTATATGCAGATTCCGTTTTTGCTTTGAATTATTCCGATTTGGGTACTTATACGGCGTGGATGGGTATTTTAGCCTATACATTTCAAATCTATTTCGATTTTTCCGGATACTCAGATATGGCGATTGGGATTGCCAAAATGGTGGGTTTTAGATTTCCCGAGAACTTTAACAATCCGTATATCTCGCAAAGTATTACCGAGTTTTGGCGGCGCTGGCATATTTCACTCGGCGCATGGATGCGCAATTACCTTTATATTCCGCTGGGAGGAAATAGGGTAAATTCTAAAAGCAGACTCTATTTTAACTTATGGTTTGTATTTTTAGCATCCGGCTTGTGGCACGGCGCCTCATGGAGTTTTATTCTTTGGGGAGCATACCACGGACTCTTTTTAGTATTGGAAAGAAGTTTTTTGTTGAAAATATATGAGAAGATCGGAAAACTGCCCAAAACAATCCTTACTTTTTTCTTTGTTGCCATAGGCTGGGTGTTTTTTAGAATAGAGCACATATCCGATGCATTTACTTTCTTAAAAAGACTCTTCGTTTTTGAAAGCGGAAGTTCAACTATGATAGATTCAGAGTTTTATTTTTATTTGTTTTTTGCTATTGTTTTTTCTTTTATCACCTGTTTTAAAATAGGAAAGAGATGGCAAGACACGATTTATTTTGATAACTATAACCATAAAAAGCATATTACGATTTTTGCTTTAATACTTGTTCTGCTTATTCTATCCATTAGTTCAATTACTGCTTTCGGGTTTAATCCGTTTATTTATTTTAGATTTTAACCATGATAAATAGAAAAAACCGCTTACAAATCATATTGATTCTTATACTGCTCACGTTGTTTGGGTTACAACTAATACAAAGTAGATTTCCTGTGATAAAACTATTGCCATTAGACGGGTATTACGAGGACTCTCAAATACCCAAGTTTTCTTTAAAAGGTTGGTTTGATGGCTCATTTCAAGAAACAGGAGATAAATTTCTGAACGATCATTTTGGATTTAGAAGTTTTTTTATCCGTCTCAATCATCAATGGCGTTTCAGTTTTTTTAATAAAGCCAAAACACAATGGGTAACTGTGGGAAAAGAGAATTATTTGTATGAGGAAAACTATATTAATGCCCGGTATGGAACCGATTTTATTGGAGAGGACAGTATTGCGCAAAGAATGTATAAATTCAAATCTCTTCAAGACACTTTAAATCAATTAGGTAAAAAATTCTTTATGGTTTTAGCGCCGGGAAAAGGTTGTTATTATCCTGAATATATTCCCGATCAGTATCACAGAGAAATAGGTACCACCAATATTAGTGTTTACAGAAAATATATTGAAAAGTGGGATCTCAATTGCATAGATTTTCATCGTTATTTCATTGATAATAAAGAAACATCTCCATATCCTTTCTATCCACAATATGGAATTCACTGGAGTGTTTATGCGATGCACCTTGCCCTTGATTCAATAGTGCGATACGTTGAAAATGAATGTAATATAACGATGCCCCATATTTATTGGGATGAGATTATTATGAGCCAGCCCGATAAGTTCGACAGCGACATTTCCAAAGCTATGAATTTGCTGTTTACGCCCCGAAGTTTTGAGATGGCATACCCGAAAGTTCAGATTGAATCCGATTCCGGAAAAACAAAACCTTCATTGTTGGTTATTGGGGATAGTTTTTATGGAAATATGTATCACTTGGGGTGGGATCAGCGTTTGTTCTCCAACTATCATTTTTGGTACTACAACAAGGAGATCTATCCCGAAAACGCAATTCAGTGGACCCCAACGGAGGGCATTGATTTGTTACAAGAGATTATGAAGTACGATATTATTTTCATTCTCAGCACAGATTCCAATTTGCCCAATTTAGGGTGGGGGTTTATTGAAGAAGCGTATGGGCTTTTCTTTTAAATTGCTCTATTAGTGCTTAATTATTTTCCGAATTAGTACATCGTTTTCTATTTTCATCCTCACAAAATATATTCCTGCCGGCAAATGCGAAATATCTATGGAGTAGTGAGTAGTGAGTAATGAGTAGTGAGATAAGTCTCCCTCGCTGGCGGGGGGTAGGGAGGTGGAACTTGGAATTTGAGACAATTTTCTACCATAAAT
>JAITUN010000287.1 GCA_031286285.1 Bacteroidales bacterium
TTTTCATTGTATTTCTTGTTTTAGATTAATAAAAAATTAACGCGGCAAAAATAAAATTATTTCGATACGCTACTCGGTTTTTTAAAATTATTTTTCTAAAAATCAACGTGTTAAAAAATTCACAAATTGTTTTTTATTCGCCAATTTTAGCATAAAATGTACAAATTCTTCGAAAAATTGCATTATTCTCCACCTTTTTATCGAAAAAAAGGAATCATTCTTTCACCACTTTCCGTATCACTTCCCCCTGTTCGGTTGTTATTCGCAGAAAATAGATGCCGGCGGGAAGGTAGGAAATATCCATAGAGTAGTGAGTAGTGAGTAGTGAGTAGTGAGATAAGTCTCCCCCGCCGGCGGGGGGTATGGAGGTGAAATTTGGAATTTGAGACAATTTTCTCCCATAAATATCAAAAATCTCTATACTCACTACTCTATACTCACTACTCACTACTAACTCTCCCGTCGTGGGATTCGGACAAACTTTCAAATCTGCCATTTTCGCATTGTGTATTCCAACGGTATCAATATCTTCTATTTCAATACAAAATTCTCTTGAGTCAATTCCTGAAGTGTTGGTTGCCTGTACAATAAAACAGAAAACATCTGCTTCGGTTGGTGTACCTGAAATAACGCCGGTTTCGGAGTTTAACGATAAACCTGCAGGCAAATCGCCGTTTACGATACTCCAGGAGATTGGGGTAGCGCCATCGGCTTCAAGGGTTGCACTGTACGCTTCGTCCATAGTACCGTTTGGCAGTACAGTAGTTGTGATTATGGGAGGCGAAAAAAGCTGCCCCTCAAATTCTATATTAAATGTGATAGGTATGGGTATGGGCACAATGATTACAATTGTTAAGGTTGCAACGACTTCTAATTTCAGTTTTAAAACAAAATCTTCTAACTGAGAATTTCCCAATGAAACTTTTACAGGTACGTCATAGAACACCCCTCCTTCAGGCAGAAGAGGCGGAATGGGCGGAACATAAACTTCAGGAATTGTAAAAGTTATTGATTCTGCTCTTGACAATTTATAACCACCCTCATAAGGAGTTATTATTATTTTGTCCATTTCTATGGCGATTTGGAGCGTGTCAATAATGTCAATATCTAAAATCTTTAAAAAATAATCCTCTTCGGTGCCGGTTTCTTCCAATTTTACTGAAATATCCGGCAAGGTTTGGTCAATGCCAAATGTAGTGTTTGAAATATTGACATCCCCGATATATTCTCCGAAGATTTCAGATGGGAGTTCTTGTGCTTGAACGCTGATTAGCAAAAAGCAGAAAGCAGAAAACAAAAGAAATTTTGAATTTTGAATTTTGAATTTTGAATTATTCATAATATTAGTTTTTAAATAAAACATTAAATTTTTAAATCTTTAAATTCTCAATTCTCAATGGCTTGTCCTCCAATATCTGTTCTGTAAAACAAATTATCGCTACTGAGGTTTTCGGTCGTAAGGTAGGCATTCTTTCTTGCATTTGCAAGGGTGTCGCCAACACCAACTACTATCAAAACGCGTCCACCGTTGTTAACCCATTTTTCTTCTTTTTTTGCGGTGCCACAATGAAACAAAATCACATTTTCTGCTTTCTGCTTTCTGCTTTCTGCTTCAATTCCTTTTATTTCAATTCCTTTTTCAAAAGATTCAGGGTATCCTTTGGAGGCTAATACTACTCCCAGAAATGCGTTTTCATGCCACTCAATAGTTTGTTCTTCTCCATCAAGTAATTTAAGAATTACCTCTATCATATCGCTTTTCATTTTGGGCAACACCACTTCGGTTTCGGGGTCTCCAAATCGGGCGTTAAACTCAATCACTTTAGGACCCGTTTTAGTAAGGATCAGTCCGCCGTATAAAATTCCTGTAAAAGGAGTTCCGTCTTCTACCATTGCCTTGGCTGTGGGTATCATAATGGAATTTACCGCATCATCCACTGCGGTTTGTGGGATGATAGGAACAGGCGTGTAAGCGCCCATGCCGCCGGTGTTGGGTCCCCTGTCGCCATCAAAAGCGCGTTTGTGGTCTTGGGCTATTGCCAATGGCAGTACCGTTTCGTTATGAACAAATGCCATAAGCGAAAATTCAGGACCGGCGAGAAACTCCTCTATCACTACTTTTCCTTTTCCAAATCTATTTTTCAGCAACATCTCTTGCAGCGCTTGGTCTGCCTCTTCCATTGACATAGCAACCACAACTCCTTTTCCGGCTGCCAAACCGTCGTATTTAATGACGATGGGCGTGCCTTTTGCAAGCAGATATTGTTTGGCGTTGGCATAGTTATCAAACACTTGAAAATCTGCTGTAGGGATACGATGTTTTTGCATCAACTCTTTGGCAAACTGTTTACTGCCTTCAATTTGCGCAGCGGCTTTAGTCGGTCCGAAAATTTTGAGACCCTCTTTTTGAAACAGATCCACGATACCGTTCATAAGGGCTGCTTCGGGACCCACAATAGTAAGGTGGATGTTGTTCTCTTTGGCAAACCGAACCAATTGTTCGGTATCTGTTTCATTGATATTTATGCAAGTAAAAGATTCCGCGATGCCGTCGTTTCCGGGCGCAACAAAGATTTTGGAGACCAACTTCGATTGTGCCGTTTTCCATGCGATGGCGTGTTCTCGTCCGCCGCGCCCGATGATGAGGATGTTTAGGTTCATGATTACTATTTGTTGAATAATCTAATCTCAAATTTTTCTTTTCATATCTTAATTTTTAAGTGCTTCAGCTCCGCTCTCAATTTCGTTTAGTTCACTGGTAATTACAGCTTGACGGGCATTATTGTATTTAAGTTTCAATTCTCTTAAGATTTCCGTTGCGTTATCAGTAGCTTTTGCCATGGCGGTCATACGCGCACCATGTTCGGCTGCAATAGAATCTAATAATGTTTTATACAGTTTTATTTTTAGTAATCTATGAATCAAAGTATTCACTAATTCGCTTTGAGATGGTTCAAAAATATAATTAGCATTATTATTTATTGGAGATAATTTTTTAGAAAAAGCAAAGGGCAAAAAGGATTCAATTGAAACTTTTTGGGTTGCGGAGTTCACAAAACTGTTATGAAGAATTAATATTTCATCTATCTTTTTGCAACAAAAACCATCAATTAAATCGGCAGCTATTTTGCCTATCTCATCAAAATGGGGTGAATCCAAAATGGATTCATTAGAAAATAAAATGTCGTAGTGTTTTTGAAGTTGTTCAACAGCTTTCTTACCAAAGCAAATTAGTGTAATTTTTCTATCGCGAAGTTGTTTATAAAATTTCTCATGAATAACTCTATGTGCTTCTTTAATTATGTTTGAATTAAAAGCGCCGCACAATCCTCTGTTAGAAGTAATTACAATTAATACCACATTTATGGGTTCACGTTTCATAAAGAGTAGATGTTCAGTTGAAATGTCACAAGATAAATTTTCGATTATGCTATTTAGTTTATTTGAGAAAGGCTTCAAAAAAGAGATTTTTTTTTGCGCGCTTCTCAACTTGGAGGCAGAAACTAATTTCATTGCCGATGTAATCTTCTGTGTTGACTCAACGGATGTAATGCGGGTTCGAATTTCTTTTAGGTTAGGCATGTCCAGTGGTGAAATTTAATTGATAAACTATTAGCTATTTTGGGTATATTCAGTAATTGTCGCTTTTCCAATTTCTTCCAATATAATAAAACGAACAATTTCATTTTTATTTTTTTTGTCGTCACAGCAATAGTTTGCAAGGGCTGAAATATCTGATTTTGTGAAATTTAAAGGCTTGTAAAATCTTAAAATAAAATGTAGAATATCTTTGTAACATTTCATTGGCAGATTTCCTTTTTTCCAAGAGATATATGATTCGTAGCAAATACCCATTGCTACAGCATATCCGTGTGAAATGTTTCTTTTTTTTTCTGCAAACAATCTCTCAATAGCATGCCCGACAGTATGTCCAAAGTTTAAAATTTGTCTGATTTCATTGTCATGCAAGTCTTTTTCTACTATTTTCATTTTGAATTCTATGGCATCATCTATCCAATTTGGGTTAATTGTTTTATAGTTAATTTCAGTAATATTTTTCAATTCATTCCATAGTGTTTTATTTCCGATAAGTGCGTATTTAATCATTTCCGCGAAACCATTCAAGATTTCTTTATTGGGTAATTTTTTCAGAAATTCAGTATCAACAATCACTTTTTCAGGCAGATAAAAAGTTCCGATTACATTTTTCTGATATTTGAGATTAATACCATTTTTTCCGCCGTGAGCTGCGTCGATCATTGAAAGGAGTGTAGTTGGGACGTTCACTAACCATATTCCTCGCATGAAAGTAGCTGCAATCATACCTGCAATATCGCAGATAGTCCCCCCTCCCCAACTGATCATCAAACTATTTCTGTCGAATTTTTGTTCTAATAAAAAATTCCATCCAAAAACTACCGATTCAATATCTTTATTTTTTTCTTTTGCGTCAATAGAAATAAAATGGACAGTTGCAACTTCTTGTAGAAAATTAAAGTAATCGGGATAAAGTTTCCACACTTTTTCATCGCAAAGAATAGCTATTTTATTTATTTGATGTGAGACAACGAAATCTAATAACTGTATTTTTTTCATTTCTATCAAGTTATTGATATACAAAAAAGGCGCTCAATTATTTTTTTCATAAGATACTTAGAAGGGAGATCATTTTACTATAATATTCGCTCATCACCATACCACGGCGTAAGAACATAGCTTTTTCCGTTTCCAACACTTTATCAATCCTATTTAGAGTATATCCCTTAGTTCGGTTTCCTATTGAAAATGAGGGGATAAAACTTCTGTGAAAATCTGAGCCGAAGAGATTGCATCCCACTCCTACCACTGTCCCTGAGTTAAACATACTTCCGATGCTGCACTTAGAGTGGTCACCCATCATCAGCCCGCAAAACTGCAACCCTGTATCTTCGTAAGTATTTGAATTGTAATTCCATTGCGCAATTGTTTCATAGTTATTTTTAAGATTTGAGGCATCGCTTCCGGCTCCGATGTTACACCATTCACCAATTACTGCATTACCTAAGTACCCATCGTGTGCTTTATTTGAGTAACCGAACATCACGACGTTATTGATTTCACCTCCCACTTTGCAATAAGGGCCAATGGTTGTTGCCCCATAAATTCTGGCGCCCATTTTCACAACTGATTCATCTAACAATGCAAAAGGACCTCGGATACAACTATTTTCCATAATTTGGGCGTTTTTTCCTATATAGATAGGTCCTGTTTCACAATTCAGAGTTGCGCCGTCAATTTTAGCGCCTTCTTCAATGAAAATAGCTCTCCTATCACCAATCAATTTATTTGATGCATTCAATACACCGCTTTTTCTATGCCATTTAAGAGTTTTAAAATCATTAAGAAAAACAGTTTGATTTAATAAAAAAATTTGGTGTTTCGAATTGATTGCAATAACATTATTTGGATAAATAATTGTTTTAAAATTACTTAAATCTTTAAATTCCTCAACACTCCCTGTGCGCAAAGCTAAAACACATTGTTGGTTATCTTTCAAGACTTCGCCTTTATTAAGTTTTTTTAAAGCACTTACAAGTTGTTCATCTGGCAAAAGATTACCGGCAATGAAAAGGTTATCTTCTGTAATACAAATTGGAAAAAGTTCAGACAGATAACTTTGTGTAAAAAAACAGCATTCTTTTTTGAAAACACGTTCCCATTTTTCTCGAATCTTTGTAATGCCGATTCTGATTTCTGCTACGGGGCGAGTGAAAGTAAAAGGGAGCAGATGGGGCCTCGTTTGATTGTCGTACAAAATAATGTTCATAGCTTAGTAAAAATAAAAATTGAGGCTTTCTCAAAAAGCCTCAATTAAAACGATATTTAAAAGATTTTAGTTTTTCTTTTCTAAAAGTTTTGCATATTTGCTACGGAATTTATCCACACGACCTGCAGTGTCCACCAATTTCATTTTTCCGGTGAAGAAAGGATGTGAAGTATTGGAGATTTCAAGTTTTACGAGAGGGTATTCTTTTCCGTCTTCCCAAACGATGGAATCTTTTGTATTTACTGTTGATTTACTCAAAAATGCATATTCATTAGACATATCTTTGAAAACCACATTTCTATACTCTTTTGGATGGATCTCTTTTTTCATTATTATAGATTTAGAATTAGGGCGGCAAAAATAGATTTTTTTTTGGAATAATCTATGTAAATTTAAAGCGCTTTAAAAAAAGAGGCTGTCTTTCGACAACCTCTTTTCCATTTAAAACTAAAAATTATGGAAAATAAAAAAGTATTATTTCAAAATACCTTTTTTATTAGCATCAATGATAGCGTTCCAAGCCCCTTTTTTATTGATATTTCTAATTCCTTTAGCAGAAACTTTTAACAGAACCCACCCACCCAATTCAGGAACAAAGAACTTCTTATTATGCAAATTAGGATTAAATCTTCTTTTTGATTTAATATTGGAGTGCGAAACATGATTTCCGACAATCGCTTTTTTTCCTGTAATTTGGCAAACTCTTGACATCTCTAACTTTTTTGACAATATTTTTTTTAGCCCGCGAAATTATACTTTTTTTTATACCTACTTCAATACCCAATAATTTTTATCAATTTGTTCTGCAAAACTAATCGCATCTTTTTCATTATCAAACACTCCAATACAAACACGATAGCGTGGGTTTGCAGGCTCAACTACTATTTTAGCTTGATATTTTTCCAATTTTTTCTGTTTAATATGCTGCAAAGCGTCATCTTCTTTAGCAAAACTTCCGGCAATAACATAAAATTTATACTTTTCAAAAGGAATATGAATAATGCCAGACCCATTAACTTCTACTAAATTCTCATTCTCATTATTCACAATATTATCTTCATTTGAAACGATCTCAATTGGACAATGTTTAAAATTCTCTTCACCATCTTTATTACTTGAGAAATCGAATTCTGAGAAATCATTATTCAATACATTACTAATAAACGCAGTGCTTTCGGGTTCAACTTTCTCCATTACTAAATTGTGTTCTTTATTCTCAAATATTGTATAATAAAACTCATTATATATAGCTTTGAGAAATAAGCCGCATAGAAAAAGTGTTGCAGCGACAATGGTTACTACAAACCAAGCTTTATCACGTTTTTTATCTTTTATTCGGAGAATGTTTCTTTTATCAATTACAGATTTGCAATTATTTTGATCAGTTTTATTTATTATTTTGGGAGCGAGATAGATGGGTTCAAGTCCTTCATTTTCAATATTAATTTCAGAATTTTTTCCACTATGAAATACTATTTTTCCATTCTGATCTTTAGAAAAAGTACCAAAGTTATCGAAAAACACACTTTTATCATGAACTAATCCTTTTTCAATCATGCAGATCCAATTATCTATTTCGGTTTGTGCTTCATCTATTCTTATTTGTTTCCATTGAGAAAGTGTAACTACAAAATCGAAGCCCTCTACATCTTTTGAAAATTCAAAGGAGATTATATTTTGAGGCGGGTAAACAATGTCATCTTTGATTTGAGAAGGTAGTTTTATTACCATAAAAGTTCCTAAACCGGAAATGGTTACTGAATTTTGTTCGATAAGTGCGCGAAGAATTGAGGGGAGCATATTTTGATGGTTATTAGTTATTGGTTAATGGTAATTGATTTGTTTCAAGTCATCAGGGGTGTCAATAGCAATACTTTCATAGTGGCAAATTGAAATATGAATATTGAAATCGTTTTCTAACCATCTGAGTTGTTCCAGGTTTTCTGTTTTTTCAAGTATTGAGATAGGTAGTTGTGTAATTTGTTGCAAAATACTATTTTGATAGGCGTAAATTCCCAAATGTTTGAATGCCGGAGGCTGTAGACAGGAAAAAGGAAACGGGATAGGGGAGCGGGAAAAGTAGAGAGTCCTATTAGAGTTTGTGAATATTACTTTTACTTTGTTTGGGTTATTTAGTTCTTCTTTGTTGGAAATCGGTTTGCACAGAGTAGCAATTTGGATTATAGGATTTTCAATCAGATTGACTAACATGTTTATCTCCTCTTTTCTAATAAATGGCTCATCACCTTGAATGTTAAAGATAAAATCAGTGTCCTTAAGATTTAAGATTCTTGCTGCTTCGGCGCAACGATCTGTACCTGAGGCGTGATTTGGATCTGTCATTATGACTTTTCCACCAAATTTTTCAACAGTTTGTTTAATTCTTTCATCATCAGTAGCAACATAAAGAGCATCTAACTCTGCTTCTTCACATCTTTCATACACATGTTGAATCATAGGTTTCTTATAAATGAGCGCTAAAGGTTTTCCTGGAAATCGGGTTGAAGAATAACGTGCTGGAATAATGCAGACTTTCATTTTTATCAGGTTATTACAAGATTACAGATAGATGTGTAATTGGAGGCGCAAAAATAGTTTTTATTTGACATAATAACATCATTTGTAAAAGGCATAAAAGTATAACGCATCAGAAATGATGCCAAAGGATACCAAAGACCCCCCAAATTTTTATCCACCTATGTTTAATTTCAAAATTTCATGTTAATTTGCGGAAATTTTTTTAATAACTATCAAAATGAAAAGTTTCCAAAATAATATTTCTTCCATTGCAAGTATTCTTGCAACAACTTCATTAACTGTTGTTTCCGGAGGGTTGGCAAGTCCATTGATAAAATCATTCCTCCAAATATTACCTCAAACAATTTTACAGGTTCTACCTCTATTAAAATCAAAAAGTACTTTCATTACTGAACACCCCGAAAAGTTAAATCATAGTATCAAACAATTGTTTGCCTCGTCAATATACGAAGCACTTAGTAATATTACTATTTTGTTTTCTGAAACTACTAATACCGATAGTGAAAAGAAAAAAGCCAAACATTTAACTAAAACTTTGCAAAAGCATTTACCTAATATGCTTTTGGAAGATAATAAAATTGATTTTGGCGAAACAGAAATCAAAAATTTTCTTTATGAAAAAGATAATGAAGATGCTATCTGTAATTTAATTGAAAGTCAATTTGAAAGTTTTGGGATTACCGATCCTTTCAAATCCTTTTTGTCAAAAAACTTGCCCTCACAAATTCAACTATGTTTTGGAGAAGGATTGAAAGACCCTGCGAATCAAAATGCATGGATCGCGTTTCAACGTATGTTAACAGAAGAGATTAGAGACGACATAAAAAAGATTGGCGACACTCAACAAAGTATTAAAGAAGACCTTTCTGATTTGAAATTTGAAAAATCGGGATTTTCAGAAGAACAGGTTAATGAGATTCGAGAACTCGTCAAATTACTGAACAATAAGAAATTTGTAGAAGTAAAAATCAAAGATGGAATCAATCAAAGTTTGCAATCGATTGAAGAAAAAGCAAATACAATTATACAAATTACTACCGAAACAAATATTACTGTTGCTCAACTGAAAAAAAATATAGAGAAAATTGACAGGCAAAACAGGATGAATCGCATCATCTTTTTTGCGCTGGCAGCCTGTTTGCTTATTGCCGGTCTATTTATTGCCTACAAGTCAATGGATCAGCCGTTTACAACAACCATACAAATATATGGTTGGGAAAACGAACAACACAATCCGCTTAACGGAAAAGGAACCCTTATTTTAACATTAGGTGACAAAAACGAAACAACTGAAATCAATCGCCAAGGTGAAGCCGTTTTTAAAGGAATTTTACCTGAATATAATGGAAAAAATGTTTCTGTATATATTGCTGATACGGATGGTGAACCCTATTATTTAGTTGACAGTATTATTACAATTCAAAAAAATGGGATCACAAAAGTACAGGTGTTATTGCATGGCTTGGAAAAATTGCAAGGCGCTGTTTATGACGACGTTTCTGGAGAAGGAATACCCGATGTTTCAATAACAGTGGCAGAAATTACTACTACTACCAATGAAAAAGGAGAATTTATGATTGATATTCCAATTGAAAAACAGCGAGTTGAACAGGAAATTGAAATTAGAAAAGAGGGCTATAAAAGCAAACGCCAAACTATACCTATGTCGGGCGAAAATAAATACAGAACTGTTTTAGAACGAAAGTAATGCGTAGTGAGTATGATGCGCAACGACATACAAAAAATTGTCCCGTTAGGTACAGGATATTGGTAGAAAAAACTATAATAATATAACCTATTCTCAGGCGCTTTTAGATGAATTAGAAGAATTTGAAAATGAAGGCTTAATCCCCAAAGAACGAATGGAAGATGTGGAAAAAATTAGAAAAATGCTAAGGGAGTAACCCTGATTTTATTTTTTTCTGTTTATCATAGTATTTATTCTATTCCATGAAATGAAATTAATAAAAATAAAAAATACAGCAATAATTGAAATAGCTAATATTCTATAAGTAAACCACCAATGCCACCAGGAATGCTGAGCTGCAAAAAGAAACCACAAAAACGGAAATGTTGCCACAATAAGTAATAGTAAGTTCGTTTTTATTGCTTTTCTATTGAAAAACAGTACAACCAACGGAAATAATAATATCAATATTAAACTAATAAAAAAAACAGGCAACAATTCGAAATTGCTAATGATAGAGTCAAATCGAGAAAAATCTTCACTACTTGTACGAAACAAGACTGTATCAAATGCATCTCGAAAAACATTCTTTTCGGTAAAAATAGTTCCTAATGTCCACTTCGAAACCCAAGTGAATGAATATCCAATACCCCATAAAAAAGCAAATCTAAATAAAGATGACAGTCGTGTTTTGAAAGAATCCTCATTCTCTGCAGATAAGTAAACAATTAATGGCAATCCACAAGTGAGCAAAGGAGTTGTTAGTAAATCCAAATAAGCGGTTAATGAGCCGAAAATGAATGAGAATAAAAGGATTTTTTTTCGATTGTTAAAATGGTTACACATTAAAATGCATGCAATTAAAGATAAATTAACAGATATAAAAAATTGAATTGAAAACTGAGTAATAAAAATATTAACAAATAAAAGCCCTAAAAAAAATGCAATTGTTTTTATCATCCCCAAAGTTTGATACAATTTGATACCTAAAACTAACAAAAAAAGTGACGAGATAACATACAAAACCCATCTGATTACCGAGTAATCGGTAAATAACAAAAAAGGTCTCAATAAAAATGTATTCCCGTGCCAATATCTTGGATAATCTATCAAATGAATATCGCTAAGTTCAACTTGTAATTTAAGCGCATTAGACAAATTAGTTCCGGGAACATGTGCAAATCTCGGATTCAATGCTGAATGAAAGGGTCTATTACTATTAATAGAGAAGTTTTGGCTAAGTATAAGAGCATCTGTAAAGTTATCCATTTGGTATTGTTTTTTAGTAATTATTCCACATGGATAATCACCATCTTTAACCATCTCTTTAGTTGATACTTCAATATTTCTTTTAATAATTTTTGTGGGTAATAATGAAACAGCTGTAGAAAAGATAATATAAATACCAATAAGTGTAAAAAAAACAATGATATATTTGATAATTTCTTTTTTCATAAATACTATTTTTGTAAGTGCAAAAATAGTAAAAAAAGTTGGGTGAATTATAAACAGTTTTTCCCATTTTTTCGTTTCAAAAAAAATATATTTTTGCACCCCCAAAACAAAACCTAAATTTTAGCACGATATGGCAACGAAAAGAACCTATCAACCGTCGAACAGAAGACGCAAAAACAAGCACGGATTCAGAGAAAGAATGGCAACTGCAAACGGTCGCAGAGTATTGGCTGCCCGCAGAGCAAAAGGAAGGAAGTACCTTACTGTTTCTGACGAAATTCCTAAAAAATAATCGTTCATCACGTGCCGTGAAGAAGCTCCACATTGAAACTTACGGCTGTCAAATGAATGTTGCCGACAGCGAAGTAGTAGCTTCTATCTTATCTCCGTTTTATTCCATTACAGATTCGCTTAAGGAGGCGGAGTTGATTTTGTTAAATACTTGTTCCGTGCGCGACAATGCCGAACAACGGATCAGAAAACGCCTGCGAGAATTAGCGGCCTTGAAAAAGAAAAACAAAAGTTTGCTCATTGGGTTGCTCGGCTGTATGGCAGAACGTATTAAAGAACAACTGCTTGAAGAGGAAAAATCTCTCGATTTTATTGTCGGCCCCGATGCTTACCGCTCATTACCTGAACTTATTGAAAAAGCATCACTACAAATTGTTTCTTTTAATGTAGCTCTTTCTGAAGAAGAGACTTACGACGACATTGAGCCCGTGCGTTATGCAAGCAATGGGGTTTCTGCTTTTATTGCCATCATGCGCGGGTGTAACAATTTTTGCTCCTATTGTGTAGTTCCTTTCACAAGAGGAAGAGAGCGTAGCCGTGATCCAAAAACCATCATCGCCGAAGCACAGTCTCTGTTTGAAAAAGGGTTTCGCGAAGTTACACTTCTGGGGCAAAATGTAAACTCATACTGTTGGAACGAAACCGAAAAAAAGATAGATTTTGCAGATTTAACCGAACAGATTGCGCAAATTTCTCCCTTATTGCGCATTCGTTATGCCACATCGCACCCCAAGGATATTTCAGATAAATTGTTGTTCATAATGTCTAAATACCCGAATATATGTCATTACATCCATTTGCCGGTGCAGTCGGGAAGCAACAAAATGCTGAAAAAGATGAATCGCATCTATACTCGCGAGTACTATTTAGAGCGCATCAAAAAAATTAAAGAAATCCTGCCCAATTGTGCTATTTCTACCGATATCATTGCCGGTTTTTGCGGAGAGACCGAACAAGACCACCAAGATACGTTATCTATGATGAAAGAAGTGGGCTACGAATACGCCTTTATGTTTAAATACTCGGTTCGTGGAGGTACCGCTGCGGCAGAAAAATATGAGGACGATATTCCCGAAGAACTCAAAATTAAACGATTAGAAGAGGTTATTGCGCTTCAACAACATCTTTCTTTACAGAGCAATAAAAGAGATATTGGAAAAACTGTTACGGTTTTAATAGAAGGCATTTCAAAACGTTCTGACCAACATCTTTTTGGAAGGAATCCACAAAATAAAGTATGTGTTTTTCCAAAAAAGGAGTACAAAATTGGTGATTATGCGGAGGTAAAGATTATAAAATGTACGGCGGGGACGCTACTGGGGGAAACAATTTAAAGATTTAACAATTTAAAAATTTAATGAAAATCAAACTGTTATTTATTGGGAAAGAGAATTTAGAAGAGTTGCAAAGCGCGTCATTAGATTATTTTTCAAAAATAAACAACTATAATAGCTTTGAAATTGAGTCGATTCCTTATTTGAAAAATACCAAATCGCTACCTATAGAACTCCAAAAAAAACAGGAGGGAGAGATACTTTTGAAAAAAATTGCCTTACAAGATATTGTTGTTTTATTGGATGAGCGTGGACAAGAGTTTTCTTCGCTTCAATTTTCACAATTTCTCCAACAGCGGTTAAATTCGGGATGTAAGAACTTACTTTTCTTAATAGGCGGCGCTTACGGTTTTTCGGAGGAGGTTTACCAACGCGCCAATTTCTCTTTGTCTATGTCGAAGATGACCTTTCCTCACAAGTTAGCGCGTTTGCTTTTTGTGGAGCAACTGTATCGTGCATTTTCGATATTGAAAGGAGAGCCGTATCATCATGAGTAGAAAAAATAGATTTTTTCTCAGAGAGCAAATTTTACAATCATTATTAAATCGTAGCAAAAAGCAAAGCAACGTTTACTCCTCCAAATCCCGACATCATTTTTATAAAGTATTTTTTGTCTGTTTTGCTATTTTCTGTTAATAGATTTAAAGTAAAAAGTTTATCGTTTATTATTATCGGGTCTTTGTTTTCAAATCCTAATGTCTTTAGGATAATGCCTTCACTCAGAGCTCTTAAAGAAATAATAGTTTCTACAACTCCGGCAGCTCCCAAAGTATGTCCGAAATAAGATTTTAAAGAGTTAACCGGAATATTTTCCAGTCCTGCCCGAACAATTGCGTTCATTTCCATTGCATCGTTGTATTGAGTTGCTGTGCCATGTGCGTTTATGAAAGCGATTTGACTATTGAGGATTGAATATTGAGTATAAAGATTTGAATTATTATGCAGTATATTTTTTAATGCTCTAAAACTCCCTTCACCCGTTCTTGAGGGAGCCGAAATGTGACATGCATCATTTCTAACAGCCCCTTCAACCAACTTCACCCTTTTAGTTTCTTCCAACTTTTTATCTCCTTTATCTTCTGAAGAAAAAATCATTGTCGCTGCAGCCTCTCCCAAATTTAGCCCGCAACGCTTTTTGTCGAAAGGGCGGCATAGTTCCTGCGATAAAGCTTTGAAAGATTGAAACCCTGAGATAATGAATTTTGAAAGGAAATCCACTCCCACTACTACGGCATAATCGTAATTACATAATTGCAATACTCTCATTGCTTCAATCTGTGCTGCGGCTCCTGAAATACACGCATTTGAAATCACAATGGGAGTATTTTGATTTCCGAAGAAACTTGTTATCAATTCTGCCGTTCGCCACAAAAAAACAGAGTTATTTACTTTCTCATGTCTCACATCTAAAAGGTCTACATTTCCCTTAGTAGTAGACAAAATAAAAATAGTCTTTTCTCCCGACAAATCAATTTGGGCTTGTTTGTTTGCTAAAAAAACTGATAAAATTGAAGCTTTTTCAAGGTTAGTATAATTATCAACAGAGGAAATTTTAAAGAACTCCTCTTTTAGTCTTTCTTTGTCTATCAATGAAGCCATGAAAGGTTCCGGTATATCAAATACTCCTTCATCATAGTGCTTTATCCCTGTCATTCCGTCTATTACTGCATGAAAATTTTCATCTGTGGTAAAACCTAAAGATGAGATGATATTGTCTCCTATTTTGTACATTTATTGTTGATTATTAATATTTTCAAAAGAGTTTTTGCAAGAAGATGTGACATATTAACAAAAAAAAAGCAGAATTTATAAACCATTATTTCTTTTCCACTCCTCAAAAAATAGTGGTGCTGTCCAAACTAATCTATATTGTTTGTCTAAGAACACTTGTATTGAGTTTCCTGTTGCAATCAGCGATTCATCTTCAATATCAAAAATTTCATAATTGAAAATTATTTTTGCAGCGTCGGTATTATGGAAACTGATCTCTATTCTAGCTTTTTGTCCATAAGATAACGGTTTTTTGTAACTAAAGTGCAAGTCAACTAAAGGGGCGAAGTATCCATTTCCAAAAATATCGAGGTAGCCTAATTTGTACTTTTTCCCAAATTCTTCTCTTGCATCCTCAAAATAGAGAGCATAAGATCCGTGCCATACAATATTCATTGAATCCACTTCACTAAACCGAATCTCAATCTCCTTTGATGCTTTTAATATATTTCCAATATTTTTCATAATTTCATTTAAATTAATTATTTAATAATTCTACAAAGGTTACAGTGAAATAATAGTGTTTTAAATCATTAAATAATAAAAATTTCAAATTTTGCAAACCATTAATGAGTGTGCTTTTCCCACTCCATCAATAATCTCTTCAACCTTAAGTCCTGCATTTTCGATACAACAAATCATATCTTCTGAGTGATACATTTTGCTATTTCCATTTGCTAATGCTGTAAAATAGAGGCTAATCTGTGTAAGTGCATAAGCAGCTGTTTCAAAACGTTGTCTATCCCAAAAAGTCTCCATAATGTAAAGTTTTGCATTCCTGCTCATTGATTTAGCAGCTCTTCTAAGAATGCTTGTAACCTCCTCTTCTGAGAAGCAGTCTAAAAATTGGCTGAACCAAATAACATCAAAACCTTTAAGGAAATTTGTATTATTATCTAGCAGGTTGCATCCGTAACCGAAAATTCGGTTTGCTCCATTTTTGTTTTCTTTATTACGCTTCATCATTTCAATTTGCTGCGGCAAATCCATAATAGTAACATTCACATCTTCGTCGTAATCTACACAACGTAATGCCCAACGTCCTGTATTACCACCCACATCGAGCAGAGTTTTAGGTTTGTTAGCAAACACTATTTGCAATGCTTCATCAAACGCTTGGTCACTGTAATAATGGTCGAAACCGAACCAACTATCTTGCACTTTTTTAGGAAGTTGCGCTAGTCCTTCGTATATTGTACTCCACTCACCGAACACTTTAAGTCCTTCAGGTTTTCCTTTAAGCAAAGCTTCTTCAAGATGAAACCATCCGAGATAGTTTACATCGTGGTTAAAATCTATATCAACTCTTACTAGTGGGTCATTCAATAAAAACCATCCCGCTTTAGAACAAGTATATTTGTTATTTCTAAAAATCACTGTTCCTATTGTTAAAGATGATTCTAACAGACATTTGCAGGCATATTTAGACAATTTTGATTTTTCGTTAATCTCTTCTAACGATAGTCCGTGGTCAGAATCTAAAAGCATCTGCAAAATTCCGAATTTAATCATCAGGCGCGATACCTGAAACACAACTGGTCCGAATGAGATTTCATGCGCCAACCTTTGCGCCTCCAAGGCTGATAGTCGCTCTTTGGAGTAATGTTTTTCTAAGGAGGGGAATAGGGTCATTTGTTGTCTGAATTATGATTATTATGATTTAGTTATTTAGAAGAAAAAACCTATCTGTGATTATTTTTTTATAGTTGTGTCATCAGAGTGTTCTTTCCAAAACTCGTAAAAGTTAAACCACTGTTCCGGATATTTACGAACAATCGCATCTAATTCTTTAACATATTTATGGGTTAACCGTATAGCTTTCTCTTTCTTTGATATCTTACCATCATCCTCATAAGAGATTGGTTTAACATAAATATTATAATTTGACACAGATTTTTTCATCATAAAAATTGCAATAACCGGTACATTAAAATGTGCGGCTAATGTAAAAGCGCCGATTGGGAAATCGGCATTTCCAGATAAAAACTCAGATTTCACGCATTTTGTGCTTCCGAGATTCCGGTCGCAGGTCATACTTACTGCTTCTCCTTCAGACAAAGCCTCTTTTACTGCAAAAATGTGAGAGATATTATCATCAAAAACAGGTATAATGCAAATATTATTTGAGTTGAACAATTTCGATCTGTTTTCCATAATCTCTTTTGTTTCCCCTCCAAAAACCAAAACATTAATTCGTTTTATCTCTTGTTTGAGTAAACACCCGCTCAGTTCAAAATTACCGACATGAGAACTAGCAATAATGAATCCTTTTTCGCTTTCTAATAGTTTATGAAAATGCTCATCTCCGGATATTTTCATCTTAAAGAAATTTTTCTTTCCAGCGTACACAGCAAACCGATCAAGCATACATTGTCCAAAAATGAAGTGATTATGATAGGTTTTTAGAAATGATTTTAAGGGAGAATAAGAAAAATGTTTTCTAAAGTATCTATAAATAGCCAAGTATCCTTTTCTTCTAAACAACATATAAAATGGGACGACCAACGCCAAAAAAAAGTATCCAACAGTAACATTTGTTAGATGGAACAACAATAGCAATGATTTTTGTCCCAACTTTTTACCACCGGTTACTCCCTGCCAGTTTTTTGTTTTATCTAACGTATTATAGATTTTCATTTTATTAAATATGAAAAAAATCAAAAAAAGGGTAGTACAGGCTACATACCACCATTTATTGAAACCACTTCTCCTGTAATATAACCTGCCTTATCGGAAGCGAGGAATCCTACAAGTTCTGCCACTTCTTCGGGCTGTCCAAAACGTCTTACAGGGATCAAGTTTTTGAGTGTTTTTTCATCCAACTCTTTAGTCATATCAGTAATGATGAATCCGGGCGCTACTGCATTAACGGTTATTTTTCTTGAGCTTACTTCTTGTGCTAATGCTTTTGTTGCTCCTATCACTGCTGCTTTTGCAGCTGAATAGTTAGTTTGCCCGGGCAATCCTTTTAATCCAGACAATGAAACTATGTTAATAATTCTTCCATAGCGTTTGGTTATCATATCTTTAAGCAATCTGCGGGTTACATAAAAGAAACCATTCAAATTTGTATTGATAACATCTTCCCATTGTTGATTTTTCATAAAAACCATCATGGTATCTTTACGAATACCTGCGTTATTAATCAGAATCGCTATATAGTCTTCGGGATTATTTTCCATCCATTTGCTCAGTACATTATCAACATCTTCTATAGAACTAACATTGAATGCTAATAATTCAGCTTTTCCGCCGTTAACTTCAATTTGTCGTTTTGTTTCTTCAGCAGCTTCTTTATTAGATTGATAGTTTATTAATACAGGGTATCCCATTTCGGATAATTTCAAACATATCGCTCGTCCAATTCCTCTTGAACCACCTGTTACTAAAGCATATTTCATAATTTACAAAAATTAAGTTTTTTATTCATCAAATAGTTTTTCATCTTTTCTATTTCTCTGTATTTTGGTGAATCTTCATAAAAAACTGGAAAAAACGCTCTGATTTCATCATAGATAATTCGAGATTGTTTAGATATTTTGTCTTGAATATTCAAACAATCAATAGCTTGTGCCAATGCCATAAAATGAATGGATAGCACTTGATACGAATTTTCTATCACAGTTTTCGTAATTAGCGCCGAATTTGTGCCCATGCTAACAATATCTTGATTATCGTTATTATTTGGTATACTATGTATAGACATTGGATTTGACAACATTTGACATTCGGCAGTGGTTGAAGTTGCTGTAAATTGAGAAGCCTGCATACCATAGTTTAGCCCTAACACGCCCAAATTGACAAAAGGGGGTAGAATTTCATTAATCCGGTCATGACAAAGATAGTTCAACTGACGCTCAGCTAACATGGTCAATTTAGTGATGGCAATTTTTACCTTATCCATTTCTAACGATACATAATCTCCATGAAAATTTCCACCGTGATATACATTTTGAGTTTCAGGGTCAATAATTGGGTTATCGCAGGAAGAGTTTAATTCGTTTACCAAAATAGTAATAGCATTTTTCAAGGTATCATAAACTGGGCCTAAAATTTGTGGTACACAACGTAATGAATAATAGGCTTGTACTTTATGGCCAAAAGTTTTGTCCCCATTATGTTTGCCGTTATACAGTTCATTTTCACGTTTTAAGATACAGTGACTGTCGGATGCTATTATTCTCATAATACGAGCAACTTCCGACTGACCCTCATGGTGTTTTGTTTTATTGAGTGCTTCAGCCATCAAATCATCATAAGAAGAGGCTATTTCATTCATGATTACAGAAGCAAGAATGGACCAGTTTAATAATCGTTTTGCATAAATCAAATTAATGAATCCGATACCTGTCATTACAGAAGTTCCATTTGTAACAGCTAATCCATCCCTTATATGAATTGTGAATGGTTTTAAGTTCTCTATTTCAAATACTTCTTTTGTACTTCTCCATTTTCCTTTGTAGTGAACTTCACCTTCACCAATTAGTGCCAGCGCAATGTGAGCCAACTGTACTAAATCGCCACTGGCTCCTACACTTCCGTGTTCAGGAACTAAAGGGCAGATCTCTCTATTTAAAAATTCAATCAATAAATTAACTAAATCAAGATGTACACCCGACTTTGCCTGCACAAAAGTACTTAGACGTGCTAACATTGCTGCCTTTACATACAAATTGGGTAAAGGATTTCCAGCTCCGGTTGAATGACTTCTTATGAGGTTGTACTGAAGTTCTGTGAGCGACTTTTCATCTACCCGATATTGTGCCATCGGTCCAAATCCGGTATTAATGCCATAAATAATTTTGTCGGAAGCAAATTGTTTCAGAAATTCGAAACAACTTATAATTTGATTTTCAGCATCTTTCGATAATGAAATAGGATTATTGCCAAACAAAATATTCTCAACATCCTCTATTCCAAAAGTTTGATTAATCGTAATCATTTCACTAATATACTCCAATTCTAACTATTTTGTAATTTTATAATTTTCAGAATTATAGCTAACAAATTAATATTATTGTTATTTTTTTTTTAAGAGTGCAAAAATATAAAAATATGATTACCGAATTTCTTTTAAGGAGTGCATGTTTAAAAATCCAACCCAAGAGAAAACATCAACATCCCATTTTTCCTGTAAATCTTCATATTTTCTAATCCCCAAGCATAATCTAAACGCAGGAAGTAGCCGAATAAAGAAACGCGTAACCCCATTCCAAAACCTTGTACCCAAGGATCTACTTGTCGGCTGATTTTTGCCGTAATATTGCCGTCATAAATCCAACGGGTATATAAACAGTTGGCTTTCGAGTAAGGCGTAATACCCGTCCATGCCGTTCCGATTTCTCCAAAGACTAAGAATTGAAATGAGTTTAAAATTTGGTTTGACAATTTTCTGCCTGCTATCAATTGCACGAAAGGCACTCGCAACTCAGTACTCAACAATAAGAAAGAAGTACCGTTCCGTATATTCTGCTGAAAACCGCGCATATTTGTAGCCAAGGTCTGATAGGCGTAATTTTTTGACATATCTGTCCAATTATCTCTATCAAAACTTGCAAAAATCCAGTTATCTACGCCGCCCATGTAATACACAAGCCGTGCGGTGCCAAAGTTGGTACTTCCCGCCAAACGGGTAGCCCAGGTTATATTTTTAAATACTTTTACCGATTTTCTAATATCAAAACCTATTACAAACAGATTTACTTTTCCATATTTCAAGTTTTCGAAGTAGGTTGCCAAACATTGATTGTACTCTACCCACACTTTCGCTTTTGTGCCACGCCACAAGTTGATGTCCAATTCTTTACTTGAGTCGAAAATATATGATACTTTAAACCCGCCCCAGATTTTGTTTTCATTGGGTGTGCGCAACGTTTGGTCGTCCATAGCACCCAAAACGAAATTCTCATACCTGCCCGTAAAAGTAAAGTGCATTGTATTGTATCTGTTAAATGGATATTTCATAATGTAAAATACGCTATTTGAGTGTTGTTTCACAATTCCCCATCCGACCGACTCCTTAATAGCCTGACGATAAAACACTACTTGATGATCTAATCGGCGCTTCAGGTTTTCATAACTCAGCATAATTTCATTAGATGACAAATCGAAAGAGATTCTAAATCCGCCTGAAATTCTATAGTTTTCAAAAAGGTCATTAACTCCCATCATTATCAAAGCGTTGATCCCGGTATTCAAATAAATGGGGGAACTGCCTCCGGTAAATTGCTGATATGATGCATTAATAAAGCTAAAATCAACTTGCGTAATCATTTTGTTTACCGTAAATTGCACATTGTAATTGCGGGCTACTTGTTGCCGATATTCAATGCCGTCGGAAAGTATATTCGGTTGCAATCCCATCACATTTTTTGCCGGAGAAATAGAATCACCGGATATTGTAATGATTTTGGGAATCAAATCACTCCTGTACATTTGACGTAAGCCCCGTTTTTTACCATCTTTTGTCAAAGGAAATTGCGGAGTACGCGCCTTGACACTATCTTTTTTTGTTTGTGTAAGGATAGACTTTTGCAACATATTTGACGGAGCAAGAGGCGCAAGAGGAGATCCTGGTTTTTCAAAAGAGAATAGATACATCTGCGTTGTTCCCTTATGATACAAAATCTCTCCCAGCATATTGTGCTCCGGTCTATAATCATGTTCAAAGATCGAATACACATAATCAGTCAGAGGCGCAGTTTTAGCAAAATGAGCATAATGAACAATGGTGTCAATTTTTGTAATCGTACTGTCAAATTTCGCTATATAACGATTGGTAATTCCATTTTCATCGCTCAAGTACAACACTTCCCCGTTTTCCAAAACACGAGGATCTTTCTCATTTGCATCAGGCGTATCGGTTACTCGAAGCAGTTGTTGAGCATCTTTATTCGGATTGTAAACAAAAAGATCATAACTATTTAGGGATTCTTTTTCATAATGTTTTTTAGAATTTAAAGAATCGGTTGGACGGTTTGAAGAAAAGATGATTGATTTTCCATCATTGAGCAAACGGGGGTTTAATTCATCATAAATATCGTTGGTAATATTTTCTAATCCCATGGCATGAATGTGATACAGATAGATGTCCGACTGTCCGTTTTTCACCCCCGAAAGCAGCAATGTAGTTCCGTTCGGCATATAGCTCCAATCTGTAATTTTATCCAACTCAACCAAAATTCGGGGTTGTCGTTTTTTTGTACTAACTACCACCGGATAATAATAGGATTGAACTGTTTTAATCTTTTTTGTACGTCCTTTATCTTCTGTAGTAAATCCTAATATTTCGCCGTTTGGGTGCCATGCTAATTTTGGGAAAGTAAAGTCGGGGTTATCTTCTGTTTTGGCATATTTTCTAAAAACCACTTTTGGCTTTTTATCTTCGGGGGTTTTTAGCCACACCTTTATTTGTCCGGCTTCATTGGTAGTGTAGGCGTAGCTTTCTCCATCGGGAGCAAGGGATAGTTCGCCATACCTACGTGTAGTTTTTACTTTCTTTACCAACGGCTGTGTTTCCGGTTTTTCGCGGTTTTTATCTTTCCCGAATGCCACTACGTAAAAACGGTAATAATCTTCTAACAGTTGTTTGAACTTAATTCCGGTAGCGTATGTAAATCCTTTTTCTACATTTCGTGTGGAGCGGCAGGCGTGCAAAATGGTAGCAATAGCGTTTTCCCCGTATCTGTCTGTAATAAATCTCCAAAATGCGTGTCCGGCAAGGGTGGCATCCAATGGGGATAAGTGAGCTAATTTTCTGAAACGTTTCGATAGAATACCATCTTTTACTTTAGCATCCAATTCACTATTCCAGTTTTCTGCCATATAGGAAGAGAGCCCACTGTAAAACCAATCAGGTTCATCCATAGTGTATTCCGAAGCAATATTGGCACGTACGTTTTGCCCCTGTATGATTCCTCTCGCATACACCGATGCTATTCCGCCTCTGATCATCTTATTCAAATTGGTACGATTTCCATCAAAATAAAGATACACTTTCGTGCCGTAAATATTAGTAATTCCTGCCTGATTATAGAAATCATCATTATCATAGTTAAAATTCGATTCTTTAAAATCGGATTGGGTTCGATACACAATAAACTGAATTTTTTTCTCGGAAGTAAAGTTAAATGTTTTTTCAATTTCCTTAATAATATCGGGTGTAACCACACTTACATAATCGGCAATGGCTCTCGAATTGGGGTAAAAATAGAGGTCAAATTGTGGGTTTCGACAATATTGCCAATTGAAATTTTGATATTGTACGCGGCTTTTCCCAAAAGTTAGCTGAGAGCCGTTGTAAAATTGCGCAAAAGCCGGACTGATAAGTACAATAAAAAAACAAAAAAGCAATATTCTTTTCATATTGATTTTCAAATTGTTGGCGAAAATATAAAAATATTTTAATTTCAAAATTATTTATACTTTTCAATATATTCTTTTTCCAAACCTGTCAATTTAGAAATCTCGTCAACAGAATTTCCTTTTCGAAATAGTCTAAGAATTAAGTATTCCATTGATTCCCCTATTTCAATAATATTCTTATCAGGGTCATAAAATCTCACGACTTGTTGTTGCCACGGTTGTTCTCTAAGTTCGTGTACAAATTCAACTTGCTCTGCTTTCAATCTCTCAACAATTCTTTCTAAATTATCATATTCAAAATATAATTCAAAATTGTTTCCCCCGCCCAAAATCTCTTTATTGTTAATAAGCATTTGGAAATGGGTCCGTAAATGAATAGCAAATCCTCCGAATCCAACATTCCTACCGTAGTCTGATTCTACTTTCTGCTCTAAAACTCTCTCATAAAAATCCCGAGACCTTTCAATATTCTCAACTGTAATCATGGGGCAAATAAATTTCACTTTTTGTACTTCTTCGTTCATATTATATTTATAAGGACTCCATAAAAAAACATTTTGATTTTTCCAAGGCAAGGAGTCAAAAAAACCTTTTGAAAAAACGCGACAAAAGTAAGAAAAAATAGATACGATTATCTTTTTGTTGTACAAGAGTTTGGTATATAGAATATTTTGGAAAAAATTAGTTACTTTTCCAAAAATAAGATTTTGGGGAATAAAGTTAAATTATTCGCATGCATCACTTCTTATATACTCCAAATGTCCTACACAAACCGCTTTGCCGTACCGCAGGAAATGATTCACCGAATCTTTTAGACTGCTACAACGCAAGGCATCAAACAGAAGCAAGTAGGTCATAATGATGTATGCCGCCATCTCTACCAAACGACGGGCATGTAAATCAAGCATCTCTTCACTATTCATATTTGAGACCGATTTACGGGCATGTTCATAGAGCGCTCTCATCGTATTTAATTCAAATTTAACGTGTTCAAATTCCTGAGGGAGTTCTGTCTTTTCAAATATTTCTATCAATGATGAATAGGTTTCGTTAATTACAGGGCGAATGGCTGCTACCACTTGCAGTTGCGAGGTGCCTTCGTAAATGGAGGTAATACGAGCATCGCGGTACATTCTTTCCACCGGAAAATCTTTCATATAGCCGGTTCCTCCGTGCACCTGAATGGCGTCGTAGCAAATTTGGTTGCAAAATTCGCTTGCCATGAGTTTCAGCATCGGCGTGAGCGCATCGGCTAATTTGTTGTAGTACTTCATTTCTGTACGCTCTTCCGGAGTTAGCGGGCGCTCTTTGGCAACCTCTTGCAACAGCTTGTAAATATCCACACAACGGGCGGTTTCGTACAAAATGGCTCTTGCAGCGTCTATTTTTGCACGCATATTGTGCAACATCTCATACACCGCCGGAAACGTGTTGATGGGTTTTCCAAACTGTTCTCGTTCCTGAGCATACTTGTGGGCTTCTTGCCAAGCGGCTTCTGCAATCCCCACCGACTGCGCGCCGATGCCCAAACGCGCCCCGTTCATCAACGACATTACATATTTGATTAAACCCATTCTACGATCGCCCACCAATTTTGCAGGCGCATTCTTGAATACCAACTCGCAAGTGGGCGAACCTTTGATTCCTAATTTGTTTTCCAAACGGCGCACAATCACAGCATTATCTCTCTTATCATACACAAAATAAGACAACCCACGACCATCTTTCGTACCCTCTTCCGAGCGCGCTAAAACCAACTTTATATCTGCATCTCCATTGGTAATGAAACGTTTTACCCCGTTTAGTCTCCAGCAATCGGAAGTCTCATCGAAAGTGGCTTTCAATTGCACGGCTTGCAAATCGGAGCCTGCATCCGGCTCCGTCAAGTCCATGGAACAAGTGGCGCCTTCGTTGATTCGCGGCAAAAACTCATTTTTAATCTCTTCCGAAGCAAATTCGTGAATAGTTTCTGCGCAATCCTGCAGTCCCCAAATGTTGGCAAATCCGCCATCGGCACGCGATACCAATTCTGCCGCCATCACGTAGGGAATCATGGGAAAATTCAGTCCGTTGTATTTATAGGGCAACGACATTCCGAAGAGTTTGGCATCGGTAAGCGCTTTCAAATTTTCCTGCGTGCCTTTTGCATACACCACACGTCCGTTTTCTAAGTGCGGACCCTCCAAATCCACACGCTCCGCATTGGGAGCAATAATATCTCCACAAATTTCACCAATAATTTCCAATACTTTGTCGTAAGAATCTAAAGCATCTTCAAAATTCAAAGGCGCAATAGAGACCTCTTTAGCATATTCAAAGTTTTTTTCTTTCAATTTCACAATTTTCTCCATCAAAGAATGAGAGAATTGTTGTTTTAAGATGGGGTTGTCAAGGTAGTAGTTCATGGGATATGATTTAAAAATATTAAGATTTATTTACTATGTTTTTTGTAATAGGAGATCATTTTAGGTAAAACTTCGCACAAGTCGCCGGTAATGGCGTAGTCGGCGATAGCATTGAGTGGAGCGTTTGGGTCGGTATTAATAGAGATTATTTTGGCTGCTTGATCCATCCCTGCCCTATGTTGCACGGCTCCTGAAATACCGCAGGCGATGTACAACTTTGGCCTCACGGTTACTCCGGTTTGCCCCACTTGCCGTTCGTGTTCACAGTATCCGGCATCTACCGCTGCCCGTGTAGCCGCCACTTCTCCGCCCAAAACGGAAGCCAACTCATGCAAAAGCCTAAAATTCTCTTTGGATCCCACGCCGTAGCCTCCCGCCACAATGATATTTGCCGACTTTAAGTTTACTTTCCGCGCTTCAATATGACGGTCTAAAATCTCAACCACAAAATCTTCATTTGTAAGATGTTTCGATACATCAACAGTTTTGATCTCTGCTGTTTTTTTGAGAGAGACCTCTTCTAATTTCATCACACCTTCGCGCACGGTAGCCATTTGTGGGCGCGTTTCGGGATTGATGATAGTGGCTATGATATTTCCTCCAAATGCGGGACGAATCTGATAGAGCAGGTTTTTATAGGTAAATCCTGTTTTCGTATCAACATGGTCTCCAATTTCCAACGAGGTGCAATCGGCGGTTAGTCCGCAGCGAAGAGCAGAGGCAATGCGCGGGGCTAAGTCACGACCAATTGAGGTAGCCCCGAACAACGCAATTTCGGGTTGCTCCTGCTCAAAAACAGCTTTTGCTAATTTAAAGTGAGGTAAAGTGCGATAGGGAAACAATAGTTCGCTCTCTCCCAAATAGATGCGGTCAACACCGAAATCATTAATCCTGTTTAAAACTTCTCCTGCTTTATCAGTAAACAGCATGGCTTCTAATTTTACGCCAAGCTGTTCCGCCAATTTTCTTCCTTTGGACAACAATTCCAAAGAGACCTCAGCAATCTGTTTCTCTTCTGTAACTTCGCAATAAACTACTATGTTCTTCATATTTTGTTCTTTATATTAAAGGTTTTTTTGTGACAAGTAACGAGTGAGTTTTCATATTTCTCATTTCATTTATCCTATTATTCTCGTTTCCAACAGTTCCACCATTAGTTGTTCCACATCTTCGTTTGCTGCGGTAAGAGTTTTGTTTTCTTTTTGTGTAAGCACAACGTTGTCAATCTTTTTTACTTTTGTGGGTGAGCCTGACAATCCGAGAAATTTCTCGTTGGCGTTCACATTTTCGGCGTTCCATTCCTCAATCAACAAGTAGGGTCTTTCAATAAAAAGCGTTGATTTTTCTTGATTTTCTTCCCTTAATTCTGAAGTTGTTTTTGCGTGCTTGTACATCATCACTCTTTTCGCGTTTCGTGAGCGGCAAACTGTCGCAGAGCCATGCACGGTAATCAATGCCGGAAGAGATGTTTTAACCGTTTCAACGCCATTTTCCAATCTTCTTTTCACCACAATACTTTTATCATCAAGGTCAATAAGTTTTTCTGCGTAAGTAATTTGCGGGATGGCAAGTTTTTCTGCGGTTTGAGGTCCTACCTGCGCGGTATCTCCGTCAATGGCTTGCAATCCGCAAAAAATGAGATGAGGCTGCCATTGTTTAACGGCTTGGGCAATAGCGTAGGATGTTGCTAACGTATCGGAGCCGGCAAATTTGCGGTCAGAGAGTAAAAAACCTTTGTCGGCGCCACGATAAATGGCTTCACGGACGATCTCGGCAGCGCGGGAGGGACCCATCGTTAGCACATATACTTCAGCATTTTGTAAGCGTTCTTTGGCTTCCAAAGCCATCTCTAAGGCGCACAGGTCATCAGGATTGAAAATGGCAGGAAGCGCGGAACGGTTCACCGTACCATCCTCTTTCATGGCATCTTTTCCCACATTGCGCGTGTCGGGAACTTGTTTAGCAAGGACTAATATCTTCATCTTCTAAATAATTTATTGAAACTGAAATTTGTGTAATACATTTTCTATATACGATTTTGAGACCGGTATGGAGGGTAGAGAATCGTTAAGCAATTCTATTACTCCGCCATCCTTATCTTTTTTATATAATTTTACTTTGTCGAAATTAACAATATAGGAACGGTGGCATCGCACTAAGTTATCGGTTATATTTTCCTCCAACACCATTTTTAAGGAAGAGCGCATCAAATATTTCTCCATTTTTCCCTGATTCGCATAAAAAACAGTAATATAATTGGTGTCTGATTCAATATAAAATAGGGCAGACAATTGAATAGAGAAACAGACGATCCCTTTGTCATCTTTAAAAATAGCCAAATCACTTTTTTTTGGGGCGCTATTTTTAGGAATCGTTGTTCTATTCTTCTTCCTTTTCATTGCTTTTTTTCGCTTTTTTGAAAAAGAATGGGTCATAAAATTCCAAAAGAGGAGGTTTTTCAAAATAGACAAAAATTGTTGTTTCATTAACTTTTTTTAACGGTCGCAAAAATACACAAATCAACGCAAGAATTTTCGGGTCTTATATTAAGTTGTGAGCGATAATTTTTCTTTGAGAGTTTTTATTTAATATAAACAACTCATTACAAAGTAAATAATTTTTATTTTCACTGTGTGTTGTAGATTCGCCGTAGGCTTAATATCTAGATAATAAAAAGTTCTATAATGTAATAAAACCGCAAATTCACCCCATATATATGTTTTTCATCACCAATTTTAACGTTTTCTAACAAGTTTATGGTAAATAAAAATTTTTTTTTTCAAAAATACGCATCTATCTATCAGTAATATATTTTTGTTTTTTTTCCTGACGAAGTCAGGAAAAAAAGAGGTTAATTCTTTTTCCTTTTTAAGGAAAAGGTGGCAGCCGACGGCGAATGATTATCTCAAATACATAATATTATCCGCCGTCGGATGACGGAAAAGGTTGAAAATAGTTTGTTGCAATTGTTCGAGATTCATATACACAAAGCTCAATCAATTCTCTCAAATCCGGTATAGTTTTGCAGCGCTTTTGGAATCTCTATTCCGGTGTCGGTTTGGTTGTTTTCTAAGAGAGCAGCCATGATTCGAGGTAGAGCTAATGCGCTACCGTTTAAAGTGTGCGCTAATCTAGTTTTGCCTGTTTCATCCTTAAAACGTAATTTCATACGGTTTGCCTGGAATGCTTCGAAATTGGAGACAGAACTAACCTCTAACCATCGTTGCTGGGCTTTAGAAAAAACCTCCATATCGTAAGTCAATGCAGAAGTAAAACTCAAATCGCCGCCGCAAAGTTTAACGACTCTGAAAGGTAATTCCAATTTTTGTAAAAGAGACATAACATACCCTTTCATCTCTTCTAAAGCTTGATATGATGTGTCGGGGTGTTGAATTTGAACTATTTCCACTTTATCAAATTGGTGCAAACGATTAAGTCCACGCACATCTTTTCCGTAAGAGCCTGCTTCGCGCCGAAAACATGCTGAATAAGCACAAAACTTAATAGGAAAGTCGGTTTCTTTTAATATTTGATCCCGAAAAATATTAGTAACCGGCACTTCTGCCGTAGGGATTAAGTAAAAATCATCTAATCCAACATAATACATTTGTGCATCTTTGTCAGGCAGTTGTCCGGTAGCATACGCCGAGTCTTTATTTACCAAATAGGGCGGTTGAATTTCAGTATAATGTTTTTTCGCTGCTGAGTCTAAAAAAAAGTTAATTAATGCTCGTTGCAATCTTGCTCCCTTTCCTTTATAAACAGGGAAACCTGCACCTGTAATTTTCGTGCCTAAATCAAAATCAATAATATCAAATTTCTTAACTAAATCCCAGTGTGGCAAAGCATTTTCAACAGGTGTAAAATCTCCTTCAGAGAATATAATTTCATTTTCGTCTGCGGTTTTTCCAACCGGCACGCTTTCGTGGGGCAGGTTTGGCAAGAGCAACATAAGTTCTTGAATGGTAATCTCCTTTGCTGCCAAGGTTTCCTGCATCTCTTTTTCATCTTTCTTTAAAAGTGCAATCTCTTCTTTTGCGCTATTTGCTTCTTCGTTTTTTCCTGTTTTAAATAATAATCCAATCTCTTTAGACAACTTGTTTTGAACCATTAGATTATCATCTAACGACTTCTTATGATTTCGTATTTCTACATCCAATCTCAACACGTCACTTATAATTATGTGGGCATCAAAATTTTTAACTTTCAGTCTTTCAACAACAAAATTTGGGTTATCTCTAAGGGTTTGAATATGCAGCATAGGTGTATTTTTTTGAACAGCAAAAATAGTGTTTTTTAAATTAAGATATTTTTGATAGCAACCTATTGGAAAAAATTTACAAACAATAGATTTTCAATCTCTTCTAAATGTTCTTCATTCAATATTAATGGTGGTGCAATTCGCAACGCGGTGTCACACCACAAAAACCAATCAGAAAATATTCCTTTTTCTAAAAGAGTATCTAAAGTTTTAAAATTTGTTTGCGTGTCTTGAAAATCAATGGCGATCATCAGCCCTTTTCTGCGAATTTCTTTCACGTTTGGAATTTTCCAAAAGATGGTTTCTAATTTTTCACCCATAGGTTCTACATTTTTCCACATATCATTATCAGTAATCAATTTGAGATGTGCTAATCCTGCGGCGCAGCAAACCGGGTGTCCTCCAAAAGTGGTAATATGCCCTAAAACAGGATTGTGGGTAAGCACATGCATCAGTTTTTTATCGGCAATGAAAGCCCCCAAGGGCATACCGCCTCCAAAAGCTTTTCCAAGTAACAGAATGTCAGGGGTAATGTTATAATGTTCAAAAGCAAATAGTTTTCCGGTGCGCCCAAGCCCCGTTTGTATTTCATCGGCAATGAGTAAAGTATCTGTTTCATCGCAACGTTGTTTCAACTTTTGCCAATATTCGACAGTAGCGATTCGCACGCCGGCTTCTCCCTGAATGAGTTCCACAATAATTGCTGCGGTTTTATCTGTAATTAACTGTAAATCTTCTTCAATTCCGAAACGGATCGCTTTTGTATTGGGTAACAATGGATGGAAAGCTGTTTTAAATGCTTTATTTCCCATTACGCTCAACGCGCCGTGCGTGCTTCCGTGGTAAGCATTATCGAAATAGATCAATTCATTACGACCGGTATAACGTTTGGATAGTTTCAACGCCCCTTCCACAGCTTCGGAGCCTGAGTTGACAAAAAAAACGGAATTTAAGGATGCAGGTAAAAAAGAACAAAGTTTCTCTGCGAGTTCAACTTGAGGTTGTTGCACCAATTCGCCATAAACCATCAGGTGCATATATTTATCTAATTGCTCTTTCACAGTGTTAATAATTTCGGGATGTGAATGTCCCATGTTGCAAACGGCAATACCTGCGATAAGATCAATATATTTTTTCCCATTTGTATCATAAAAATAGATCCCTTGTGCGCGATCTACCTCAATACCAACAGGTGCATCAGAGGTCTGTGCCACATATTTAAGAAATTTTTCGGTTAGATTATTTTTCATTTTCTTAAATGACTAATTTTTGGCGAAAATATATATTTTTGCGCTCCTTTTCCAGGCGGGATGTAGCGCAGCCCGGTAGCGCGCTTCGTTCGGGACGAAGAGGCCGCAAGTTCGAATCTTGTCATCCCGACCAATATAAAGGTTCCGTAGCTCAATGGATAGAGCAACTGCCTTCTAAGCAGTAGGTTACTGGTTCGATCCCAGTCGGAATCACTTTTTTGCATTATATATGTACAGAATTGAGATTCACCCTATCTTAGTAATTCCAAAAAACAAAGAAGTTACTTTTTTATTCAATAATAAAGAGGTTGTAGCCCATGCCGGTTACACCATAGCTGCTGCACTGCACCAAGCAGGCTATCCCATTCACAGCCATAGTTTAGACGGTCGCGAACGCAGTCTCGAGTGCGGCATCGGAAAGTGCGGCGCTTGCGAAATGTTAGTGGACGGAAAGATTAAGCGAATCTGCATCACTAAAGTAGATGGCGTAAAAGAGGTTGCCGAAGTGAACACGCAAACGCTTCCTAAAGAGGAGGTTTCACAAAGAAAAAAAAATACTAAAATTTACAAAACAAGAGTAGCCATTATTGGCGCTGGTCCCGCAGGATTGGCTTGCAGAGAAGAACTCAATAAGTTGCAGATTCCCAATATAGTAATTGATAATAACGACAGGATTGGAGGGCAGTTTAATATGCAAACCCACCAGTTTTTCTTTTTTGAAAAGGAAAAACTCTACGGCGGTATGCGCGGCTTTGAAATCTCATCGCACCTTGCCGGGGAAGACCATACCGGAATATTCTTAGACTCTACCGTTTGGGATATTTTGGAAGGAAAACGGATCGCCGTGAAAAACCTCGCTACCGAAGAACTCTACTACGTGGATGCCGAATATTTGGTAGTGGCAACCGGCGCCGTGCCTTTTATGCCGGCATTTGAAAACGACGACCTGCCGGGCGTTTACACAGCAGCCGTGCTGCAAAAAATGATGAATATTGAACATACTTTGCTGGGAAAAAGAATCTTGTCAATTGGAGCGGGAAATATCGGCTACCTAACTTCCTATCAGGCAACACAGGCAGGAGCGGAAGTGGCGGCAATTATTGAAGCAATGGATCACGAAGGCGGATTCCCGGTGCAGGCAAATCGTGTACGCAGATTGGGAATCCCTGTTCTGACTTCGCATATTTTGCTCAAAGCAATTCCAAATAAAGATAAAACCGGCATCATCGGTGCGGTGGTGGCGGAGTGCAAGAACTTTGCACCCATCGCGGGAACCGAGAAAATTATCCACGATATTGACCTTATCAATATCTGTACCGGCTTAATTCCCGATGACCAACTGATGCTTAAAGGGCGTATCGTTTTTGGCGACAAAACGTTTGGCGCAGGAGATGCTATTCGCGTGGGCGAAGGAACGTGTGCCGTGCTGCGCGGAAAACAAGTTGCTATGGAAATTGCCATGACCTGTGGAAAGCGTGTGTCTTACGATAATTATTTAGAACTTTCGAAAGATTATATTGACTCACAGCAACATCCAACAAGAATTTTGGAAAAACCCACAAAACCCACAAGCGAAAGAATGAACGAAAAACCCTTTGTGGTTGCCGATTGTGTGTATGCCTTTGCTTGCAATCCGTGTATTTTTTCCTGCCCTAAAAACGCGATTCAAAAATCATCTACCTCAACCGTGCCGGTTGTAGATTACGAAAAATGTATCGGATGTATGGATTGTGTGGCGAAATGTCCGGGCTTAGCGATTTTTGGTTATAACTTGGCAAAAAATTGGCTATTCCTACCTATCGAAAATTTTGTAGAAGAAAACGCAGAAGTGTTTTTGGTAAATAATCAAGGTGAAAAATTGGGTGAGGGAATTATTGAAAAAGTAATTCTAAAACCTAATAAAACGAATGTTGCCCGTGTAAAATCTTTAACTCTAACCGGAGAGCAATTAACTGAAGTTACCGGCTTTATTGTCAAAGAGAAATATCCAAAACCATTACATATTACAAAGGATAAAAATCCCGAAACAGCGCCCACCTATATTTGCCATTGCGACGATGTGGATATAGAAACGTTGCTTCGGGTTATTGGCGACAGAAAGATGATTTCGGTAGATGAGTTGAAACACACCACACGCATTGGCATGGGGGCTTGCCGCGGGAAACGTTGTATTCCGCGTGTTCGCCGAATGTTATACAGCAAGGGAATTGAGTTAGCCGGCGATGCAACGCCCAGAGCGCCATTGTCGAATCAGGTGAATATGAGCGAACTCTATCCTTCGTTGGCGCAACCGCAATATATTACGGAAATTCGTACAAACAAAACGCGCCGCGTGGATTGCGAAGTGTTTGTTGCCGGCGGTGGAATTGGTGGCAGCGCCTTGTTCCGCTACTTCGCTGAAAACGGCAAGAAAACCATCCTTGCAAACACCGAACACGGCAGCTCGTGGCGAAATATTGCAGGTGGACGACCCGCTTTTTCCGTTCCCGAAATTGCCGACATTGCGCAGCACAACCTCCGACTGTTTAAAGAGTTGCAAGAAATTACAAACATCAACTTCAAACCAATTCGCTATATAGGGTTTGCGCACGACGAATCCACTTACAAGGCTTTAGAAGCCTCTACTGCATGGTCGGATGCCTGTATGGTGGACAAAAAGGATTTTCAAAAAGAGATTTCTCCTTTTTTTAACCCGAATTTAAACACCTATCAGGCAGCGCTTATTACGCACGATTGTTGGCAGGCAACGCCCGGATTGGTGTTAAACGCCCTCAGAACGATAGCATCGAAAAACGGAGGTATTTTATTAGATGATACTATGTTACTTGAAGTGCAGAAAACTGCGAAAGGGTTTATGGCTTTGGTGTTGGAACACGACAAAACCTACACCGAATACCATTGCGAACACTTTGTGAATGCTTTGGGCTCCAATGCCGCACAATTCGCTTTGCAGTTGGGAATCGAAACGGGTTTGTACCCTGTGAAGCATCAGGCGTTCATTACTAAGCGTTTGCCGTTTATAGGAAAAGATGGCAACACATTGGATATGCTTATTGACAGAAGACGCTACAAAAACTTTAGCGCAGTGTACGGACAGCAATTAGCAGAAACCGGCCAGATTATCGGCTGTGCTTCTCCTGCTTGCGACCCAATAGAAGCAAGACAAGATTTACGCATCAACTCCAAAGAGTTTATGGAGATTGTTGCCGAAATCTTCACCGATTGGATACCGCAGTTGGGCGGTGTAACTTTTCAGGCGTTTTGGTCGGGCTATTACGTTGAGCCGCGCTACATTGTAGATCCCGACAACGGTTTGTTTGTGGGAATGCGCGGACACGGCTTCATGCTGGGACAATATTTAGCCAAAATCTATGTGGACAAATATTTGGGCAAGCCCGTGCCGGAATATATCAACCATTTGGCATTGAGCGGAAAGGGACTGAGCGAGGGGGCGTTTAAATAAGAAGTACGAAAATCAATAAGCTTTCTTTTATACACATTATAACCTTAGATGGAAAATCGTTAACAATAATCCCATGCATAGTGAGCATTTTATTACAAATAGCGGTGAAAAATCGCTTTCAAAAATTTTAAATGGAATTTTACCAAAAACGAAAGCATTTGATTTTTTGGTCGGATATTTCTATTTTTCAGGAATTAAAGAGATTAAAGAACATATTGAGGATAAGGAAATACGCATTTTAGTTGGTATGGATATGGAAAAAGATTTACAGAATGCTACTGCAGAATTTAATTTTTATCAGAAAAAAGCACAATCTTCAAAACAAAAAATCAGAGAAGATTATTATCAAGAGTTTACTAAAATATTCAATGAAACAGAACTTTACGAAAGTAAAGAAGAACAAGAACTTTTTAAAACCTATTTTAACAAAATTAAAAACGGAACACTTGAGATTCGCAAAACCAAGGAACCATGCCATGCTAAAATGTACATTTTTTCTTTGAAAGATGAACTGACAGAAGAAGGCGAAAATTTAGGAAATGTGATTACCGGATCAAGCAACCTGACTTACAATGGACTACGCGGGCAAAACGAAATTAATGTACGTTTTAAAGGAAATCCTGAATACAAAGATGCCTGCCAAATTTTTGAATCTTTGTGGCAAAATGCAGTTGTTATTGCAGATATGAATCATATTCAAGAGTTTGATGATGGGGTAATTAAAAAAATATGGTACGAGAAAATGCCATCTCCTTATCTTATGTATGTAAGATGTTTGCACGAATACTTTCATCTTGATACTCAAAAACGCATTCGTTCGCCTCATAGCATTACAAATGAAAAATATATGAACCTAAAATATCAAGAGGATGCTGTACGTCAAGCTATTGATACGCTTGGGAAACACAATGGGGTAATCATTTCAGATGTTGTAGGTTTGGGGAAGAGTATTATTGCTTCCTCAGTAGCACATAATTTGGATTACAGAACAATGGTCATAGCGCCGCCACACCTTGTTCCGCAATGGGAAGATTACATGAATGAATTTAAGGTTAAGCCATCCAAAGTATTTAGTCGCGGAGTGATTGAAAAAGCGCTGAAATATTACCGTGAAAGAGTGAAAGAAAATGAAATATGGTTAATTATTGTTGATGAAGCACATAACTACCGCAATGAATATATTCAAGACTATGGAATGTTGCATGAACTTTGTCAGGGAAATAAAGTGATGTTACTCACTGCTACTCCTTTTAACAATCAACCTTCCGATATTTACTCCATGCTCAAGCTTTTTCAATTCCCTACGAAATCAACATTGAACACCGTAAATAATTTGGGAGTTGCTTTTATCGGATTGATAGGCAAATATAAAACATTAAAAAAAGAACAAAAAGAGAAAAAAATATCAGAAATTGAGGTGCAAAAAGAGGTTGAAATGATTGCCAAACAGATTCGCAACATCATTCAACCTTTAGTTATTAGGCGTTCTCGACTTGATTTGGACAAAATTACCGTATATAAAGAAGACCTAAAAAAACAGAACATTGAATTTCCTAAAGTGGAAGACCCGCAATTATTAGAATATAAACTTGGCGAACTTAGTGATTTATATACTTCTACACTTCAACGTATTTCTCATAAGGATGTTAACAATACAATTGACCAAGATGATGACACGCCACCGGAACCGCTGCTTGAAAATTCTTTTAAAGCCACCAGATACCAACCCATTATTTATGTAAAAGATGAATATGCTAAAGAGGTTGCCAAAGAGATAGAAGATGCCGGATTTGAGTATCATCTTTTTAAAGGGACACAGCGAAATCTTGCAGCATTTATGCGTGTGCTGTTAGTGCGAAGGTTTGAAAGTTCACAACACGCTTTCAAAATATCGCTCAATAATATTCTCTATCATTGTGAAAATATTAAAAAATGGGCAGAAAAAAGAGAAGCCATTCCAATTTACAAAAAAGGATTTTTGCCTGATATTCAAGAACTCTACAATAGATGCGCCGATACGTTGTTTGAGGAAGAAGAGATTAATGCTCAAATTGAACGTTTTGAAAGCAAAGGACTTTTTGAATTGAAAACCAAATATTTAAAAGATGATTTCTTCAAAGATTTAGAGGCAGATATTGAAATATTGAAAAAACTTAAAAGCGAATGGGAATATATTTACAAAGATCCTAAAACCGAAGAGTTTATTGAAATTTTAAAGAATAAAATAAAAAATGAACCCGCAAGAAAAATTGTTGTTTTCAGTCAATTTGCCGATACTACAGAATATTTGGGTGAAAAATTAGTGAAAGCCAAACTGCCTGTTTTTGCTTACACTTCAAAACAAGCAAGCGAAACCAATAAAAACATTATCAGAGAGAATTTTGATGCCGGTATTGACGAAAAGTTGCAAAAGAATGATTACAAAATTTTAGTTGCAACGGATGCCATTTCAGAAGGATACAATCTACACCGTGCAGGCGCCATTTTCAATTACGATATCCCCTACAATCCAACGAGGGTCATCCAGCGCGTCGGTCGTATCAATCGTATCAACAAAAAGGTTTTTGACAAACTGTTTATTTACAACTATTTTCCTACTGCTATTGGAGAGGCAGAAACGCGCATTAAAGAGATTGCAACTCTTAAGATGGCGATGATTCACGCCATTATGGGTGAGGATACCAAGATTTTAACTACGGATGAACAATTGCAAAGTTTTTTTGCAGAGCAATACAAAAAATTAATGGCTGAGGAGGAGCAAATTTCATGGGATACTGAGTTTCGTGAGGAATACAATTCTTTAGTTTCCACAAAAGATATGAAAGATGCATTAGCAATTCATCATCGTTCAAAAATTCGCCGGCGCACTTCTTTGCCAAAAGAGGGCGTTTTAGTGGTGGCAAAGAAAAAAAATGACCTTCTGTTTCTCTTGGGAGAAAATGGAAAACCTCCACAAGAAATTGGAGCAGAAACCGGATTAAAACTGCTGAAAACCAATATAAAAGAAAAACCCTTTAAACTCTCTGAACAGTTTGATACTCAATACGATTTGGTAAAGCAATTATTAAATTCAGATGAATTGGAAGGAGAAAACGAGAAACAAAAGCGGGATGCGTTAAATAAAATCACATTGATGATTCAAAAAAGCGCCTGTCCGCTTCCTTATCTTGAAGATTTGAAAACAGCCATTGAATATGATGCGATTTCAGGTTATGCACTACGTTGTATAAACCGCATTACACCAAAAGAATACGCTACATTACCCGAAAAAATATCGAATGATTATATTCAAAAAATATTATCTACCTATGATGATATTGGACAAGGTATCAAAACATTGATTTTGGCAGAAGAGATTGAGAGCGATGCTGTTATTGCAGAAATAGGAAGATTATTTTAAACATTTAATATTTAGACTAATGAACACATTCATTATCTCACAACCTACCGACTTTTTGCTTTACAAAGACTCAAATGGAGAAGTAAAAGTTGAGATTTATATTTTTAATGAGACGATATGGCTTACACAGGATAAAATAGCACAATTATTTGGCGTTGATAGAAGCGTAGTAACTAAGCATTTGAAAAATATTTTTCAAATGCTTGAATTACAAGAAGATTCAGTATGTGCAAAAATTGCACATACTGCTTCTGATGGAAAAAACTACCAAACAAAATTCTACAATCTTGATGCCATTCTTTCCATTGGTTATCGTGTAAATAGTATTCAAGCCACACATTTTCGTATTTGGGCAAGCAGTGTTTTAAAAGAATATTTAGTTAAAGGCTTTGTGATGAATGATGAACGTTTAAAGGAGCCACACTCTTTGTTTGGAAAAGATTATTTTGAAGAACAATTAAACCGTATTAGGGATATACGCAGCAGTGAAAGACGTTTTTATCAGAAGATTACCGATATTTACGCACAATGTAGCGCTGATTATGACTCAAATGCAAACATTACACGTATTTTTTTCGCTACCGTTCAAAATAAATTGCATTGGGCAATTAGTCGGCAGACTGCAGCAGAAATCATTGCTCTTAGAGCAGATAGCGAAAAATCAAATATGGGACTGACATCGTGGAAAAATGCTCCCAAAGGTCTGATTCGAAAAACTGACGTTTCGATTGCAAAAAATTATCTGAACAAAATAGAGCTTGATCACCTTAATCGAATTGTATCAATGTATTTGGACTATGCTGAAAATCAAGCCAAAAAAGGATTAATCATGAATATGAAAGATTGGGTTAATAAACTTGACGCTTTTCTGCAATTTAATGAAGAAGCTATTTTATTTGATAAAGGTAAAATAAGTCATGAGGTTGCTAAAACGTTGGCAGAAAAAGAATATGATAAATATCATACTAAACATTTGAAAAATTATGAATCAGATTTTGATAGATTAATTAAAAGTGTGGATTTGGCAATAAATAAACAATAATTATGAACTTTAATATCCCTTACCGCCGTGCAGATTTCGCTCAATTCCTAGAAAACTTCCTGCCCGATGATTTTACGCCTCAAGAAAATGTGATTGGAAATTTGGCGACAAATCCTAACAATTACATTCAAGAAGCCACCAAATTAGGAGAATGTAAAAGTCTTAAACTCGAACTGTTTGAAGTATCCCATACTTCTACGCACGATGCGCGGGTTGGACTTTCGAGAGAAGCGTTTAAACTCATGCAAAATCACAGTTTTTGCGACCGCGCTTTAATTGCCTTTGTGCCGAAAGATAATAATGAACAATGGCGTTTTTCACTCCTGCAGTTTGAGTTTGACCAACAAGATAATAGTCCGCGTGTAAGTAAAAAATATTCCAACCCGCGCCGTTATTCATTTCTTCTGGGCGAAGGCTCTAAAACTAAAACTCCGCAACAATACCTGATAGAGAAAGGAGAAGTTTCTGATTTTGAAGACCTGCAAAAACGATTCTCGGTGGAAGTGCTTACCAAAGAGTTTTACAAAGAACTTTTCGACTGGTACCAATGGGCGCTTAGAGAAGAGATGGGCGTTGCCTATCCTAACGACACAAGTACGGAATCCGATGATCATGATATTCAAGAACATCTGATAAGATTGATTACCCGTTTAATGTTCGTTTGGTTTATTAAACAGAAAAAACTCATCCCTGAAGATATTTTTGAAGAAAATTACTTGAAAGAAATATTGGTTGATTTTGACCCATTAAGCGAAACCCAAGGAAATTACTATAATGCCATATTGCAGAATCTGTTTTTTGCCACTCTTAATCGTCCCAATAAGCTATCGTATCTTGTGTCTCAAACCATTGATTATTAGTCTTTTTTCTTGCGCCTTGTTCGCCAGTTTGTTTTAATCTATTATATCCAAAACTCAAAAGATGCTGTTTTACAGTAGGATACTTCTCAATATTAATTTTTAGACTTGGAAACGTTGTAATCAAATATAAATCAGCAAATTCGTATCCATAACGCTTAATATCTCGTCCTCTCAATAACGGTCTTATAATATCTTCACTTTTGGGGTCTTGTTCTATTAGTTCTTTTCGTTTTTCCCCGTCAATGATAAACGCTTCGTTAAAACCCGTTTTTATGCCGTAATTTATTTGAATATCCCAATCCTTCAACGGTGTTCCAACTGCCTCTATCTTAGCCTTTATGCGTTGCTCTATAGGGGAAAGTATTACCCAACTTTCATCGCCAAAATTACAAGTTGTGCTGTTTTGTCTAACAAAAACGCTGAACTGTTGTGTATAAAAATTGTCAGGTTTAATTTAGGCAAAGAAAGTTTTTTTAATACACATTTATTATTTGTATTGTTAATTAACAAAAAAATGTATTTTCGCACATCTCATTAACCACGTGTTAAAGGAGTTACGGGGTCGCTTTACAGCGACTCTTGCTTTTTTGTATAATTTTGATATTCAATAAGTAATTTTCTTAATCGGCTATTATCTTCTACTGTGTAGGCAGTACAAGGCAGAATATAATTTTTATTGTACTCTGATTTTTTTGATTTGCAAAATTAAAATATTATTTTAAGATTTCATCAATTACTAATTTTTAAAAATATTTTTTATGATTTACGGCTACATTCGGGTAAGCACCGACAGACAAACAGTAGAGAATCAACGTTTTGAAATCAATCAGTTTTGTAATAAAGGCATTATGGTGGTGGATAAATGGATTGAAGAGACTATTTCAGGAACAAAAACAATTCAGGAGCGCAAACTTGGTAAACTCCTCAAAAAAATGAAAAGAAACGACATTCTGATTTGTTCGGAATTGTCGCGCTTGGGCAGAAATTTGTTGATGATTATGGGAATCCTCAACGAGTGCATG
>JAITUN010000300.1 GCA_031286285.1 Bacteroidales bacterium
GAAAAAGGCACTCTAAAGTAAAAATTGATATAAAAATGAAAACTAAAACTCGAAAAATCAAAAAAATAAAAGAAAAATTAAGAAGAAATTAGACTAACTCTGTTTTGCAAAGGTCTCTAGATTTGAAATAGCTCTTGTTGATCCTGTTATACCTCACCCATTTATTGTAATTTTTGAGAAATAACTTATTGATTATGAAAAAAAAATACTATATTTTTATTAATACAATTTTTTTATATTTTTCTTGCAGCGCAGCAGGCATTAATATTATTTTGACTTATATTTGAGTTTTTAAAAACTCCATTAAGTCTTTACTAATCTTTTCTTGTGCATAATAACTTTCAATCAAAGAACGTGCATTTCTACCAACTTCCTCGCATTTTCTTACCTGATTTGTACAATACTCGATAATATTTACCATTTCTTCTGGAGTATTAGCAATAAAAATATTTTTATTATCCATAATATTTATTCCTTCAGCGCCAATAGTAGTAGTGATAATTGGTTTTCCTAAAGCTAAACCCTCCATTATTTTAATACGCATTCCACTACCTGCTAACAACGGCACCACCATGATGTCATGTTCATTAATAAAATGTTTAGCGTTTTCAATAAAATCGAATATTTGTACATTTTTTATGTTACAGTTGCCAAAAATATCTTTATTTCCTTTTCCTGCAAGTACTAAAGAAACATTAGGATATTTTTCAGAAACTATATTCCAAACTTTATCCAAAAACCATTTCATTCCTTCAATATTGGGTTGCCAGTTCATGCTTCCAATGTGAAAGAAAGTGATTTTGTTTTCATCAATTTGATGGCTTTGGATCGGGTACTCAGATAAATTTATACAAAAAGGGATTACTTTGCTTCTAAGAGATGGAAATTTTTCTTTAAAAAAAAGATGGTCAACTTCAGTAATTGGCATATATCCATCTATTTTAGAATATAAGGATAATTCAAAGTTTTTGAGAGATTTAGCGAGATATCTGTAAGCTAATTTTTTTATTGGGTTTATAGTTTGCCGCGATAGTCTTTCCCAGATTAGATATTCAATATTATGTTCTCTTAAAACGATTCTTGCCTCAGAGTGTTTTCTAATGGTTTCAATATAATTTCCCACAAAAACAGATTCTAAAATTACAATATCATACTTTTCTTTTGCGAATATATTTTCTAATTTTTTCACCATTTTTATTGAGAAAAAGCGGTCTGCTTGCAAGGAGGTTTTTTTAACAAATGAAGAAAAGGTTTTGATTATTTTCAAATTTGTGTCAATTTGAACTGCTTCAAACTGAGTTATGTCAAAATATTTATTATTTTCATCAGAAAAAATTACCGGATGTTTAGAAGTAGCAATAGAAACCACTTTTACCTCAGCATCTGCTTCAATTAAGCATGAAGTAATCTGGTACATTGCCAAACAACCTCCGTCAATGCACGGCACAGGTGGTTTATGGGTTAGTTGTAATATTTTCATTTTTCTTTCTTAAAAATAGTTTTTGTTTAAATTGTTTTAATATTTTGAGGAGTTCTTCTGAAGATAGCAGTGAAGAATCCACAGTTGCTTGATAAGTAAGGAATGCACAAATAGGAATAAGAATAAAAGTAGATATCCACATACCAATCCAAACAGGAACGGCACCTCCTTTGGCAATTTTTTCTCCAAAAATTGTAAGTATAAAATAGATAATAAAAAAAATGACAGTAATAACCAAAGGCACGCCTATTCCTCCTTTTCGAATAATTGTTCCTAACGGAGCTCCAATAAAAAAGAACAATATACAAGCTACAGCAAAAACATATCTTTTATACCACTCTGTAAGAAATGAGGTTATGTTTTTATAGTGGAAAGAATTATTTTCTTTTTGAGCCTCAAGTCCATTTTTAAAATCATTTTTAATCATTATCATTTTATTTATCACTTCTTCTTTATCACTAGTATTTAACTCACTAAAGTTGATATTTTTAATTTCAGAAATATTATAAGGAATAGAATCCGGAAAAATAAAATATTTAAAGCAAAAACACGATGTTAAAAAAGCGCTTAAAATATTATCATTATTACTTTCTACCGATAACATCACAGTATCTATCATTTTAATAATTTCTTCATTTGAAAGTGATTGACCTGAATTTGAATAAAAATCAGAATTTGTTCTTTCAAATTTGAAAGAAGATATGTCAAATCTTTTATATTGTTCTGAGAATGTTGATCGGAATAATGGTTTTTTTTCAGGAGGAGAAGAACCAGGATTTTCATTCCAAATAAAACCATCATAGAGATAAAAAAGCATATACATTTTATCATCCGTCATTATCATTTTACCTTTTTTTGCATAAGTAAATGCAGGATTTCCCTGATAATTTGTTTGGTCTAAAATCAATACATCATTAATATCTTTATTATTTTTATTTTTTTTCCCTACACGAATAACATACCCGTCGAAGCCGTCGTAAAATACACCTTCATTAATATTAAGAGTAGGTTTTTGGTCTACAATATTTCTGAGTAAACTTCTCATTTTAAAATACGCTTTAGGAGCCACATTATCAGAAAACCAAAAAGAGCCAAATGCAATAATAAAAGCACAAACAGAGAGAGAAAAAATAAGTTTTTTTATTGAAATTCCGGCAGATTTCATTGCAATTATTTCATATTGTTCTCCTAACGAGCCAAATGTCATAAGCGATGATAATAATACAGCCAATGGGACAGCAAAAATAACACAAGTAGCAGAAGCATAAAAAAGGAATTCTAAAACAATATTTATTTCCAATCCTTTTCCAACTAAGTCATCAACGTATTTCCACAAAAATTGCATTAACAGGATAAAAAGAGCAAAGAAAAAAGTAAGGATAAAGGGTCCTAAAAATTTTTTAAAGAGATACCTGTAAATTATTTTCACTACCTTATCACTGAATTAGTAATCGCCAATAGTTTCGGGCAGTTTATTCAAAGCTGCAATTGTTTGCTCATCGTTTGGTGGAGAGCCGTGCCATTTGTGGGTTCCCATCATAAAATCAACTCCCATTCCCATTTCTGTATTCATAATTATCACAATGGGTTTTGCTTTACAGGACAGTAATTTTGCTTCATTGATTTTGCTGCAAATATTTTCCATAATATTTCCCTGCATTTCTACTACATTCCAATCAAAAGCTTCAAACTTTGTTTTTAAATTTCCCAAATCACATACTTCTTCAATAGGACCATCAATTTGTTTATGATTATAATCTACAATTAAAATAAGATTATCTAAATGTTTAGCTGCTGCGAAAAGAATAGCTTCCCAATTTTGTCCTTCTTGAAGTTCGCCATCACCACAAAGCACATAAACAATATTTGGGTCTTGATTATTTTTTTTAGCTAAAGCAGCACCGACTGCTACAGACAAACCTTGTCCTAAAGAACCTGATGCTACTCTAATACAAGGGAGTTTATAATTTGGTGATGGGTGTCCCTGAAGTCTTGTTCCCAATAATCGAAATGTACCCAACTCTTTGATAGGGATATAGCCACAGCGAGCCATCACACTATATAAAACAGGGGATATATGTCCATTAGAAAGAAAAAACATATCTTGGTTTTCCCCATTTACAGAAACATTATTAGGAGTGCATTTTAAGAAATTAAAAAACAGTGCAGTTAAAAAGTCTGCACACCCCAAGGAACCACCCGGGTGTCCTGATTTGGCTCCATGTACCATACGAATAATATCTCTTCGTACTTGTGCAGCCATTTGTTCTAATTCGGAAATAGTTTTATTCATAAAATATTGATTAAGGTTTCAAGCATTCTTCCCAATAGTATCTTACTTTATTCTTTTCATAATAATTTTCTAATTGCTTGAGCAATTTCATTGAATTCTTCATCTGAAAACTTCAGAATATTTTTACCATGATTCATATCACCTTCAACCCTAATAGGTATAAGATGGATGTGGGTATGAGGAACTTCCAATCCTATCACTTTTATTCCAATTCTTTCACAAGGGATTGTTTTTTTCAGGGCTATTGAAATTTTTTTGGCAAATAGTATTAATCCACAAAGTTGCTCATCTGATAAATCGAAAATGTAATCGTTTTGTATTTTAGGAATAACCAAAGTATGACCTTTCGAGGTAGGTCTAATGTCTAAGAAGGCGAAATAATCTTTATCTTCTGCAACTTTAAAGCAAGGGATTTCCTGGTTAATAATTTTTGAAAAAACAGTTTCCATATTATCTTGATATATTAATAATTTCAAATTTTAGAGTTCCGGCGGGTGCATGAATCGTAGCAATTTCTTTTTTCTTTTTACCAATTAGTCCTTTAGCAATAGGGGAACTAACTGAGATTTTTCTTTCTTTAAAATCGGCTTCTGATTCAGGGACAATTGTATAGGTCATTTCCATATTATTATCTAAGTTTTTAATCGTAACAATAGAGTATATTAGAATTTTGGATGTATCGATCTTTGATTCATCAAGCACTCGGGCATTGGCAATTAAGTTTTTTAATTTTCCAATTTTTAGTTCCAACAAACCCTGAGCATCTTTAGCGGCATCGTATTCAGCATTTTCAGACAGATCTCCTTTATCTCTCGCTTCTGCAATAGCTGCTGAAATTTTTAGACGTTCAACTGTTTCCAAAATGTGGAGTTCTTTTTTAAGAGTTGCTAAACTTTCTTTTGAATAGTACTTAATTTCGTTCATAGTATTAATTTTTTCGGACATAAATAAGAAATTAAAGAGGCTTATATTAAGCCTCTTTAATAATTTGAATAAAATAGAAAATAAATTACAAGCAGATTTTCAATCCTATAAAGTGACTTCCTTTCCAAAAGTTTGTAAAACGGTAAGCATAATCAATTAATAGTTGTTGTTTTCCTTTTTTAGATAAAGGGACCCCAACAGTAACTCCTGCACTTGGTCCTAAATAAAAGCTATCTTGATTAGCGAAAAGTTTATCTTTACCATCAATTTTTCTTTTTTCGAAACTTTGAATCATATATCCTGCTCTTATTTGTAAGTATTTCAAAAAGCCATATTCAACACCTAAAGCAAAGTTGTCTCTAGAATAAGCATTAGCAGTAAAAGAGCCAGCTATAGTAATACGATGTACAGCGTCTGCGCGAGTCAATCCTTCAGCTTTTCTATCTTCTTTGCTCATTGTTTGATATTCTTCAGAAAAAATAAGAAAGTCGTAGGACATACCAATAGTAAGCAAAGCGGGTAGTTCGTAAGCGGCTTGACGTTGTTCAAAAGAAGCAACATAACTACTTCCTTCCTGTTTAGCTCTAATAGAAATACCATCACCCTTATAGCTCACAGGCAATCCTAAATTTTGTAAAGTTACACCAATTTTAAAATTTTCATAAGGTCCTGAGAGATATTGCACACCAATATCAATAGCGATACCATTTGCGCGCAAGTCTGAAATACTTTCATTAACAATTTTAAAAGAGACACCTCCATGAATAAATCTGTTAAAAGATTTAGCATAATGTATACCTATATAATTCAATTTGGGTGAGAATATTGCGGGATTTTCACTGGGTTGATCTGTAGTAGTCATTTGAATATCTCCAAACCCCATAGCAAATACAGAAATAGCCACAGTTCCTAAATCGATTTTGCGGCCGGTTTCTTTATTTTTGGCAAATAAACCTTGAGCAACTCCAAAAGCATTGATATTAATACCGCCACCAGAACCCACAAGAAATTGAGTTCTAGTAAAAGCGATTTCAGTTTTTTTGGTAAATGCAAGTCCTGCAATATTGCTAAAAACAGATTCTAAACCTCGTGTTTCAGCTACTCCGCATGAACTCCAACCCGAAGATCGCGCCCAAGGGTCAATAAGAAGATGTTGTGCTCCGGCTTGACCAGAACGGTCTCTATTTCCTGCCATGGCGTTAAATGCAATAGCAAAAAAACCGAGCATAATACAAATTAGTAATGTTCTATATATTTTTTTCATAATCTAAAATTTTTATTGTTACTAATTAATTGTGGTTAGAATGTATTTAAGTCAGTTGGACGCATTGTACAGAAGAATTTCAACATTCTCTCACCTATTCCCGGGCAGTTAACATGAATAATATAAACGCCACCTGAAATTGGGATGTTTGCATAATTTTTCAAATCCCAATTAATATAAGAAGTTTCATGATCTCCTTTTGTGAGAGTACGGACCAAAATTCCGCTAACTGTAAAAATATTAATTGTTACCGGAGCATCGTTTTTCAAATTTGTAGGTAAATTAATTATTTTAACAGTAGTTTCAAGTGAGTTCTTTTCATAGAAAGAACCACCATAATAAGGATTAGGAACGATATTAATATTATCTAGTATAGATTGATACAATCGTGAATCATTGAATGTTGGAGCCAATGCTTTTGTAGAAACTTTATAAATAGGATAACCTTTTTGGAAATCAAACTCATCGGGAACTGTATATTCCTTATTTCTAAGTTCCGGAGACTCATACCATCGTGAAATATATCTCATGTATGGACGAGTTACACGTATTTTGAAAGTTGCATCACAACTCATCCATGCTTTTTTAAGGTCAGGGTCATTAGGTTGTAAAGGAATATAAGTGTACATAACATTGCTAAACAATTGCATTTTATAGTTAAGTCTGTATGAAGGCCTGCGAGCGTCACTTGTGGGTTCCTGTTGAGCAAAAACCTGTTTAAATTTTTGAACTAACCATCTTCCTTCATCATAAGGTCCGCAATCAAATACCGGAAATTGTTTACCAAAACTAACAGAATCGATATAACCACCGTAAATACCGGGTGTATTATTTGGACCTGCTTGAGGAATAGATACGATAACATCATTAAGATTAAAATTACGTCTAGGACTTCTTAAGAAGTTATTGAGAGGTGATGGAGATGGTTGTGCATGAAGGTAATAAATTGCAGATGTATTTCCGGAACTATTACAAACATATACATAATGCATTCCACCCCAAATTCTAACAATTCCATATTTACTTTCTAATTCTCCTGTTCCCATATCAACAAATTCATAAAGAAAGTCATAATATGCTCTATTAATTTCATAACCTTCCGGAAAATAATATGTTTGATTAATACCATTATATTCAAATTCTATTGATACATCTTTTGTTGTCAAAGCATAAGTTGAAGTAGGGTTGAAAATCATGTCATTTCCATTAACATGCTCTTTGTACCTATATAAAGTAGAATCAGAGTTTTCAGAGAACATAATATTAAGGCGCTCTCCTGTTTCAATATTGATTGCATATCCGGGGAACCAGCCCATACCCTCATCTCCATTTTCACCGAATCCATCACTAGAATTATCCGGATTACCATCTTTGCCAACAGATTTACATTTTCTCGGTTCATTTTTCAATGCGCCTCCTTGAGATTTTGTTTTATCAGGACAAGATTCTAATACGATACATCTTGTCCAAAGGTCTTGATTAGGAGTAAGTACAACATCAACCGAATAAAGGTTTGTCATTGTTTGATTATAGGCGGGTTGTTTTAATGGGTCTGCTAATGTTTGGAAAGCATAATAATAAAAAGGATTAGTCATATTGGGTCCGGGTTCGGGATCAACATATTTTGCCTGTGGGCAATTATCATACGGTGAAGTTAATACATAAGGAGCCCATGTGCCTCCACAAAGAGTACCAAATTTACCGGTATAGTCTTTGAATGCTCGTTCAGCTTTTTGTGTACCACCCAGTGGAATAAGTTCGGCGGATAAATAGAAAGCGCTTTCCAATCGCCATAGATCATATTCTCTATACACTTGAATTAGAGTAGCTTGATTTGAATCCTCCCAAACACCCAGGTCTTTATCTCCTGTACGAATCCATTTTGATGGAGAATGCTTATCAGGCGGATCAGTAGCCAATCCAGAAATCCAAGGTACACCATTATTTTCAAAAATAACATCATTTTCTAAATCAATTTTTTCAGACTGACAATATAACAGTTTTGTTTTATAAAGGTTACCATCAAATTTCTTTAAAATACGATCCCAATTTTCAAGTACCGAAGGCTGTCGATTAATAAAATCAGCATTTTTAATTTGAATAGAAATACCTAAGGGAAGAATAAGTTGTTCATTACCAACGCTAATTGGTGATTGAGAGACAAATTCACGAATTGCATTCTTTTTACTATCAACAAGTCCAATATCTATTAATTCTTTATCAGAAACATTTGGGTCAATACTAAGTACCCAATATGCATTATTAGAAACATCAGCATTGTTAATATCAGCATCGGTAGCATTTGGATTATCTAAAATAGAATCTCGAATGATGAGTGTAAAATCAAATGGTTTTAAACGTAGAGGGTCAATTACTTTTATATTAAGAGGCCCGGCATTTTTCTCGTATGTTAATTCTCTAACCCTATAATCTCCATTATCTCCGCCACTTAAGATTTTATCGATAGTTTGTTTGTCAAGTTCAAGTGCAATGCCACCGTTACCTTGCCCATCAACACGAGTTATGTTAGGAATATAGCCATAGTCGCAATTGATAGTTGCTCCACCTCCATGTAGGGACGGCGGATGCGGTACAGCAGCAATTGGAATTACAGATCTTCCATCAGCAGTTTTTCTACCTCTTAAATAGGGTAGTTTTTGTCCTTCTAATCCATGATCTGAATTTACATCAATACTAAACGGCAAATATTCATTATAGGCATAAGCAATTGCGACGAAGTAATAAGTTTTATAATTTATTAACTGTTTGTTTCCAGAGGCAAAAGCGTCTTGAGTAATTTCAAATGAGTGTTCAATACCACTATTTGTACCGATAACTTTAACTTTAGGTACAGAAAGTTGCATAGTTTCATCAAATTCCCAATTGATAAGAGTACCAACCGGATTACCTTTAGAATTATAGTTAACGATATCGTATTGTTTTACTATTCTAGCAAGATTAGGGTCTTCCAAATCGTTGGCGCCCACTTCGGGTCCTATTACTTGATAAATTTGGTATCCTTCAAAATGATAATAGCGGTCGTAATAAACAGTATCATAAATAGGTAAACCATAGATAATTGTATCTTGTCCTAAGCTATCAATTTTACCTTGATAGATAATATTTTCTCTAATATCAACTCTCAATTCAGGAATTGTACCGTCATATTCTCTATAGTCTTCATTTTTATTATTACTTAAAGGGCTGTTTGTTAGGAGTAAAATAAGTTTTTGGTCATATTCACGAATTGTTAAATTGGGTGCATCAGGGCCATCCAGTACTTTGAAGCAATTTTCAAAAAGAGCTTGGCATTTATCATCAGCAACCATTAACAAAGCAACAGAAGCAGCTACACCTCCCTGAGTTGCTCTTGCCCAAGGAATACCTACTGTAATATAGTTACAAGCTCCTTGTTTAAGAGTAAATGGGCCAGCTGACTGCATAAAACGACGGTCTGCCGGCGGATTTCCTTGAGAATTTTCCCCATTGGGTTGTTCTTCAGACCAATTTCCGGTTCTACCACCAAAGCCATAAACCTTTCCGGGCGATTTTCCATTAGTACCCCAATTACAATAGTCTGTACCTCTTGGGAACATAAAATCGCAAGGAATTCCTGTTGTATTTGTTTCGGCATTTCCGCCGTAAGACATAGAAGATCCATTTCTCCATTTTCCTTGGAGCATATTATAATAGTCAATAGCAACTTCAGGGTCACCGGTATTGGTACCGTCGTTATTATGATATACAAAACGACGCATTCCAAAACGTTCGTTATCAACAATTCCATCTCCAAAGTTTACGCCATTAATTGCAAATTGGTCATTCCAACGTATGGTATCCTTTCCAACAATAAGAAATTTATCAAGCAACTGGTCATCATCTTTAAAGACATCAGGATTATTAAAAATATGATGAACAAATCTCATACAGTAATCAACTTGGTTTTGATTTCCATTAATATCAGCTAATTCTTTATAGAATTTTGGATTATCTGTACCATCAGGGTCAATGTAAGGTCCTTGAAAGAAGTCTACACCTACAGCAGGCGGATTAGCTCCGTATGCATGAACTTCTCCTTGTCCATCAATTTCTTTACCATTATAACAATAACCCATACCTCTATTCACGTCACAACCCACATAATCGTCATATGCATATCCCAAATCTGGGTCAACCCACTGAGAAAAATATGTATTAAACAGAGTATTTGAACCGCGGTTAATGATTTCGTATGAGTAAAAAGTCATTTTATTAAGTTCATCATTAGTTGCAAAAGCAAATGCTTGAACTCTGATTTCGAGTCCGATAGATCTTGGGCTTTTAGATTCTGAATGCGCTCCGCCTCTATCATTAAGAAACCAAAAAACTGTTTCATCACCTTTTAGGACGTGGTCAGCATAGATTTGTTTATTATCCCAACCAAAACTTTGATTTTGGCGTGTCCAAACACGTTCTTTTGGCAAAGGCAGTGCATCAGGGTTTTCCTCTTTTCCAAAAGGGTCTTCGTTATTGTTTGAGTCAAGCCAAGGACATTTCATTGCTCTTAATTTATTAATATCTGTCCAGGGGCAAAGGTCATTATCAAAATCATAATAAGGATAGTCGCCTCCTAAAGGGTCATAGACACTGGGGTCTGGGTCAGAGGTTGCAACTTTACAAAAAGGAGCTAAGTACCAGGATTCGCCTAATTCTTTTCTTCCGGTAGCTGGCCAGGAAGTAATAGATTTTGGTATATTTCCCATGTAGCTGGCATCATTTTCTTGAAATCCTCGAATATGTCTTTCTACTTCTGCACGAGAAATTGTATAAAAATTATCATAATAACTACATGAAGGCGGGTCAATAGAGCCATCTTTCATTTTAAGAGGTCCGGTCCAATAATCATTTCCTACCTGACCAAATCTCATAGCAGCCACATACAACTGTCCAGCAATATCAACACCACCAATCCAAAGTGCTGCTGAAAACATTGAGGTTTTACCTGAGCCTTTAGGAACTTCATACTCAGCTTTTTCTCTAAACCACATTGTTCCATTTGTTTTAAGTAAAGCGCGAACATGGTTTAATGAGATTTCTGTTGTTTTAGCTGAGGGCAAACATTCAGATGAAGCCTTAGGTGAGTTTTTCACAACGACTCCCTTCGATTTTTCAGCATGCACTTGTAAAGTTGCAACTATGAAAATAAGGGATAAAACAATTAAAAATTTACATTTATTATTCATAATATTATAATTTTACAGGGTGAAACATTAGAAAGAGAAAATTAACCCAAGATATACTCTAAAAGGTTGAGTATAATTATAGGGGTTTGCAATAGCCATTTGATAATAATTTGATGCTGAAGGAATTGACATTCCAAAAGCATTTCCTTTTTCAACATAGCTTTGGAACAAAGCTGAAGATAAATACCCATCATCTTCTGCACTACCTGTATAGTCGTATACGTTTTGTACATTTTTAAGATTCAAGATATTTTGAAAATCTAAATATACAGTAAGCATTCCGGGTTTATTATTACGTTTACCGCTTTCATTTTTATCTTTTTTACTTGCCATATTGAAAGTAAAAGACTTATCAATACGCAAGTCGCATTTAAAAGTCCACGGCATATTAGCTCCGTTAATAGAACCTTTTAATTGAGGTGATGTTAATTCTCCCCATCGAATTGCTGAGAAAACAATACTTGAACGAGAATATGGCATTCCGGAAGCAGCAGCAACAATTAGTGATATTCCTGAATTTTCAAGCCATCGAATCTCTTTTTTTGTATCAGTACCTTTCTTTTGTTTTACAGTTACAGGACCATTATAATTTGTTCCTTCGTCGAATCGAAGGTCAATAGAAGCTGTAATTCTGTGACGTTGGTCAAAATTTAGATTGGTGAGAGTTCTTAAATTAGGTTGTCCTGAAGCAATTATAGTAAGGTTTGAATTAGCGCTTGATCCAGTACCTTTAGCAAACGATAAAGTATATCCGGCACGGAATGACAAATTTTTCGCTCCTCTCATTGCTATTTCCAATGTAAATCCTTGAACTGTACCAAAGTCTATATTTTCGTAAGAATAATAGGTATTAGGATATGCTCCTGTAAAACGATAGGATTGAATTTGATCTCTTTTTTCGGAGTAATAAGCTCCAAAATTGATAGCAGTATTTTCTCCTACTTTTTGACGGAATCCAATTTCATAATCTACATTTCTTTCTGCTCTAAGATTAGGATTATTAATAATACTATTTGAAGATTGGAAGTTAGAAATAAATAAATACTTAATAGGTTCAATTTGTAGGTAAACTGGGCGAGTAGTGGTAATGTTATAATGCGCATAAAAGAGAGAATTTGTAGAAACGGGGAAAGAGAATGAGATACGTGGCATTAGATTCCATTGTGGTTTATAATTAACGAATGCGTCGCTTGAAGCTTTTGATGGGTCATCGGCAGCAGGTTTTTCTATTAAAATCGGTCCTCCTGTACCCAAATAGCCGGTAGGATCAGCCACTTCCTGACCCAAGGAGTTATACCATGTTTTACCATTTCTATACGCTACAACGGCGCCTTCGGAATGCGGTGCGCTACTAATATCATTATCAGCAGAAATTACGTAAGGAATCCAATCAGAACCAACATTATCAGGAAAAGAAAAATTTCTCCATAAGTCATCATTTTTTAACCCTTGTACTGTATAAGAATTTCTAAGTAAGAATGGGTCTTTTAATACAGGTTGATTTGCATTAAAATAATCTAAACGCAATCCTAAATTAAAGAGAAGATTAGAGATAGAAAATTTGTCTTGCAGGTAGAGTGCTAAATAAACAGGTTCAAAAGCGCCAATAGCATACTTATTTTTTTCATTCAAATCACCTCCGCTAAAGAAATTTTTCAAATTCATTTTCTTATTTGAAATTTTACCGGTATAGTCATATCCGTTATAGTAGACATAGCTATTTCCACCATTAAGTAGCTCATAATTAGAAAATAAGCTTAAGGAAAAGTCATTAGGATCGTAACTATCTATATCAAGATATATTTTATCATTAGTAATTCCTTTCTTAGCCCGAAGATTAATATCAAAATTTGAGAGGTTTGATTGAATTTTATACATCAAAGTATCTGCAAGAATATAATTACCGGGGCTTATTTCAATAAATCTTGCAACAGTATCTCCGAGAATAGGGTCTCCATATTTCCAGTATGGGTTTTCAAAATCCATAGGATGATACTTGTCGTCATAGGTTAATTCTCTCATACGATTCCACAAAGATCCAGCAGAGAGTTGGTAGCTTCTATCGGTTCGTTTTTCGAATTCAAATCCAAATTTTACTTCATGGTTTTGAATATTGAGAGATAAACTTGCTTTTGCGCCTATAGTCTCGGTACGTCCTTTATGATACCAAGTAGTATTAATTACGCCCGGAGGAGTGAACAATCCGTTTGCAATATTTCTAGGATTATCTCCATTTAGAAGAGCAAAATATTGTTGATAGAGTCCGTAGTCTAAAATTCCTCCAAAATTTTGCCAAATTCTATCTGGATCTCCTCCTGTTTTTTCATTAACAAAATCAACAAAATTTTGGGTATAAGGAATTAAATCGGGGTTATAATAGTTTCCATTTTTGTTAAGCCATCCATTCTTATCAAATGAAACAAAGTCTGCTGCTTGATAGGCTGCTAATTTACACACCTGTGTCGTAACTGTATCTCCTGATAGGGGATTGTAAATCTGCATTTCATCGTAAGTAAAATAATCGTTTCTTTTAGTAGTGAATTTACCGATGTATCCATAAGCAAAAAAATTATCTTTATGGATTTTATCTTCTGTCTTGGTGTTATATAATGTATAATTAATATTAATATCATACATTACATTTTTCAGGATAGCATTAGCGGCGGTGTCAGTTTTAACCCGATGGTTAATTCTTGCATAAACCCGAAGGGTATTTTCAGTCATTATTCCATTATTTTTCGAATTAAGGAGGCTATATTGGTTCCAATAATAAGAAGAATTATTAAAATTCCAGTCTCGTTCAGAATTATATTGGAAAGTTCCACCAATAGTGAATCTCAAATTATTTTTTGCTCTACCTCGGGCATCTTTTCCTCCTCCCATAATATCAATTTTTCCTTGAAGAAGAAATCCCCAATCTTCAGCATTTTTCCGGGTCTTACTTTTATAAAAATCATTTTTACCAAGCATGTTTGCAGAATAGTTACTGATATAAGAATTTAGCTCAGGTACGTATTCAACAGGTCTTGCAATGATATCACTAATAGTTTTCTGTTTTGCAACCCATGAACCACCTCTTAAGGGTCTGCTATCCACATTATAATTTCCTTCTGCAGAGAACAGGAATCCCATTCGGGGAGGGTCTTTTGGGGTTTTCCCTTTAAGAATAGGACCGGATACATTAGCAGCAGCCAATGTTTGTCCATAACCTTCAAGAGAAGTACGGATTTCGGCGCCACCATGATAATCTTTCGAAACGCCTCGGGTAGTAATAACTGTAAAGCTTGTGCCATCTCCATATTCAGCAGGAATACCTCCCTGAATAAGTTCAAATCCTTCAAGAGACTGCATAGTAACGCCTGAATTTCCACGAACACGAACACCATCAATAATGGTTTGTTGTCCGTAATTACGATTTCCACGTACTGAAGCAACATTACCATCTACACTGGCAACGCCGCTTAGATTGGAAAGAGCTGCAGTAATTGAACGTCCGGGGGTTTTACGCACTTCATCTCCTGTAAGTTTCTGAGAAGAAGTCGTATTGTCTGGAGAAAACACGGGAGGTACATACTGTACTTCCACTTCTTCCAATTCTGTTGAAGAGCAATTGACCACAAGAGGGACAAACTTTACCTCTGAACTGGATACATAGATACCTTTTTCGGTATAAGTACTTAAACATGTGACTGTTCCGCCGGCAGTAATATCATACGTACCAGCAGGAACTCCAAAGATTTGGTAAGCGCCTAGATCATCAGAATAAGCTCCATTTATCACTCTACCCTCTTGTTTCAAGAGAATTTGGAGATATGGAATAGGATTACCTGATAGATCTTTTACTTCACCTTTAATTGTGCTTTGCGAAAAGAGAGTACCTCCTGTCAGCACACATAAAGAAAGTGTAAAGAGTAACTTTTTAATCATAGCCATTTATTTATATTAAACATAAAATTTTAGTGATTAATTTCAAGGGCATAAAAATAAGAATTATTTATTCGCTTTAGAAAAAAATGAAGAAAAAATAAAAAAATAGTTCTAAACTACTAATAATTAGTAGTTTTAAAAATCTCACTGTATAAAAAAGCTTTCTGGATTTCTGTACCCTCAAAATCTCCTAAAAGCACATTTTCTGTTTCTATATCAGTATTTTGCAAAACACTATCAGAAGATTTCGACTGAAATTCTGAAACTTTAAAATTTTGTGATTTTTGTTTATTTTTGTTTTTTTTAGAAAAGTTTTTTGTATTTTGAAACATTTTTGAAACATCTTTGTTCCCATAATTTACTTCAATTTCTGAATCAAAAACTAAATCTGAAATAGAGTCATAGTCATTATTAGATTCTTCTTTTTTAGGAAGAGAACTTTTTTGTTTTTTTGTTTTCAAATACATACTCAAAATTGAAAATGCAAGAGCAAAAGTAATAAACAATATTTTTTTTATATCCATACTATAATTATTTAGATAAGTTGAGGGTGAAAACTCTAAATACAGCACCAACTACTTTATTTTTAAATTCTTATATATTTGTGAAATAATTTTTTTAGTGAATAGCGGGAAATCAGCTTTCATCATCCAATCATAATAAGGAGGTTCAATAGTAAACACTTTCTTTACTTCAACTCCTTTATATTTTCCAAAATTAAAGACCTCTTCATCATTATCGTTAAAGATAATATGTCCAGCAAGATCAACGGTACGATTTTCACGAGTGAAATCGCTCAAAAGTTTCATATTATTTTCTAATGTTGTAATTTTTCCTGTTTTGGAATCTTTATAATTTCTTCCTACATATTTACATAACTGTCCTTTAAGTATTTCATAAGTTGCTCGTGTATCTGCAAGGGCTTGATGAGCTTCGGTTAACTGTTTTTGACAATAGAATTGATAGGCAGCACTTAAATTTCTGGGTTCCATTTTATGGAAGATATTTTGTACATCAATGCAACTAATATCTCTCAGATCAAAATCTTTATTTACTCGCAAAAATTCTTCAACCAACAATGGGAGGTCAAATTTGTTGGAATTATACCCAGCTAAATCGCAATTATCTATAAATTTTATAATTTCATCTGCAATTTCTGCAAAAACGGGTTCATTTTTCAAATCAGAGTTACTAATTCCGTGTACAATTTCAGCTTCTTTTGAAATAGGAATTTCAGGATTGACACGCCATACTTTTTCTTCTTCGCTTCCATCAGGCTTCACTTTTAGTAATGCTATTTCAATAATTTTATCTTTTCCAATATTTAAACCGGTAGTTTCAACATCAAAAAAGACAATGGGGCGGGATAATAATAGGTTCAAGGTTAAGGGTTTTAATTAGTGAAAAGTGATATTTTTTGGATTTTATACTTCATACTTCTTACATTTTAACTAACTTAAATACTTCAACAGTGCTATTTTCTTTAAATATTTTTACAAAAAAGATACCGGGAGGATAAGTTGAAATATTAAATTTTAAGGTTGAGTTATTACAATATTGTTCATCAATTTTAATTCCGACAGTATTATAAATCTCAACTTTTGTAACCTGCAATTCTTCACTAGTAATTTGAAAGTCATTTTTAGTTGGATTAGGGTATAAAATAGTATTAGAGGGTGTATTGGTATTAGGTTTCGGTTTTATTGTCTTTCCAAAAACAGGTCTTAACATTGGAGTTCCCTTAAAAGCAGAAGTTTCCCAATCACCCCGAGTATTGAAACGGAAAAACTTTCTTGAATCTGTATTTTGGTCAAATCCAAGATTTAATTGTACATTGCCTTGTTGTTCAAATCCTACCCAAATATTTCCAGAGACCAAAAGTAGTGTGTCGAATTGATACTCAACAAAATCAAGAAATTGCTCTGAAAAAGCAGGCTTATTTCCTTCCAAAGTATAGAGTATTCTTCCGGGTTCACTTATATCATCTCCAATAATAGTATCTTTCCAAACAATAATAGAAAATACAGCATCTTCATTTTCAGAATTTTTAGTATGGTTAAACCACATACGCACTGCACTTAAATGATCTGAAACATTCAAAGAAAATTTCATGGCAAGATATGCAATATTAAATGTATTATTGAGACAATATCCATATTCAGCTGTACCATCGTCATAAGCATAATAGTCTAAAAATTTTTGTTCAAACACGCAAGTGTCATTTTGAGGATGAATATCTTTTCCGGATTCATTTTCAAAAATATGCGTTATGATAAAAGTAGTAGAGTCTGTTAAATTATTAGGTAGATAATTAATCTTAGGTGAAGCTTGGTTACTATTATTATGAATTCCATACTTGCAGTATGGCCATACATCAATTGCGCCAGATGAATATTCATTAACTTTTTCCCCATTTTTAGAAATAATATATTGATACCTTGAGGTTAGTTTGCCGTTGTCTATTATTGTATCGTTGAGATTAGTAAGTTGGTTTGAAAAATAATCTTTCATGTCAGTATTTCTAAACTGCTTCCAAGGCATAGCTTGATATTTTTCCAGAAAGGAGGTTGTAGGGCTTACAAAAGCCAAGTCATTGGTATAAAAATCTGTATCGCTTCTATTTACATCTAATCTGATATAATCAATGTGCCATTGATCAACATTACCTTCCCAACCTGTAATACCCTGTTGGGGCTCAAGGCTGGCGTAGTTTCTAAATCTAAATCTGAAATTATCACACAAGTAATTATCATTCGTAATTGGAATTAAAACTTGCTTAAAATATTGAATAGAATCCTTAAAATATTGAATAGAATCAGCTAATGTCCAAATATTTATACTGAATCCGGGAGTTGACCAAATATGCTCCCAAACAGCTTCTCCGGAATCATCGAGATATCCAAATTCAAGTACTAAAGAGTCATTTTTATTAGGTTGATTTCCTACTTGTTCACCGGCATCTGCATTAACAATTCCTCCACCCCCTGGTTGAAAGTAAAAGCTAAAATAAATATTGTCTGCAAGAGTAATTAATTTAGTAGAATCTGCTAGAAATAGCGAATCCATTCTAATAAATCGCGAGGTAAGAGTATCGGCTCCTTTTGAAATAGCATTCAAATGGGGATAAATCTCTCCGTATTCATTTAGGGCATCTAAAGTGACCACACCGATTGTTGGCGGAAAAACAGGATATGTGTTATTAACAAAAGCTTGTTTATCAGCAAAATATTTTTCGTTGGGGTATCCGGTATAGTTAGAAAAATCTTCAAAGAAAGGAAGAGTCAACGGTAGGTTTTCAGATTTACTTTTATAAGAAAGCGATTTTTGTTTTTGGTTTTCTTTAATAATTTGAGTATTTGATCTTAAACCCGTTAAATATTCCTGGGCAATTGCAACAGGACTCAGATACAGCATACATATCAGAAGCAGAATTGCAAATAAAAAATTTCTTGGAAAGTAATTAAGTGTACTCATATATCTATGGTTTCATTTTCATCATTATCAGGTAGATCTTCAGGATTTTTTCCCACAACTAAAGTAATAGTGTCACCCATATTAATTTCGGTTCCGGGGTAAATGATTCTTCCTTTATAAAACTGTTCTAATACAGCATTTTCATAAGGACTCGGTTTATAAATAACGGCACCCGGTACTAATCCAATAGCTTTCAACATTATGTCAGCTTGTCGTAAGGAAACATCCAGCAATTGGGGCATTATTACTTTTGGAGGTTTGTCGGAAGAAACAGTAACATAGACTTTTCTTCCCTTTTTTACCATTTCACCTACATGAGGATCTTGCTTTAAAACAATTCCTATAGGCGAATTTTTTTTATACAAAAAATCAAAAACTTCGATAATAAAATCTTTTGAAGTATCCTCTTTATTTAATAACTCTTTGGAATCTAAACCAATGAAAGTAGGCATCACTATTTCAGTTCCATGTCTTGTATAGGAAGCCAAAATATAAAAAACAACTACACAGATAAAAATTAATATTCCCATAGCCAATAAAAAATGAAATCCTAATTTTTTGGGTGAGAAGAAAAAAGTCTTAAGAGCAGACATCTAAATTTTATATTTTTAAGTAACAGCAAAAATATATTTTTATTATAAAGTTAGGTATGTAATAAAAATTTTGTTTATTTGTCAGTGGTTTAATTAAAAACAATAAAGTTATGAATCCATTATTTATATCAAATATTTATGAAGAAAGAAGGAATAAATTAAGTGCTTCCTTTTCACACGGAATTGCACTTTTTTTATCAAATAATGAATCTCCCGCCAATTATCCTGCAAACACTTATCGTTATAGGCAAGACAGTAATTTCTTGTATTTTTTCGGATTGTCTATTCCCAATATTGTAGGAGTTATTGATTTTGAACGAAACAGATCATTACTATTTGGAGATGATTATGAAATTGATGATATTATTTGGATGGGCAATCAACCTAAGCTTATGAATTTAGCAGTTGAAATAAAAGTTGATGAAGTGCGTCCATATAAAGAGTTGGCTTCATTTATAAAAAACAAGCCAGTCCATTTCACTCCGCCCTACCGTAGTGAAAATAGAATTGAATTGGCTCGTTTATTAAATAGAAGTATTGATGAGCTATCCCCTTCTATTGAATTGATAAAAAAAATTGTATCTCTGCGGGAGATTAAATCGTACGAAGAGATTGTTCAATTAGAGGAAGCGTGTGAGATTGGGGTAAAAATGCACACTATCGTAATGAAATATTGCAAGCCCGGTATTACCGAACGTGAACTTTATGGCTTGGCTGAAGGAATTGCGCTGGGGATGGGAAATGGAACATCGTTTCCTATCATTCTTTCGCAAAATGGACAAACGTTGCATAATCATGAGCATAATTTGATTTTAGAAAAAGGCAGATTATTAGTAATGGATGCCGGCGCAGAAAATGTAATGAACTATTGCTCAGATTACACACGAACATTGCCGGTATCCGGCACTTTTACAAAACAGCAAAAAGAGATTTATGAAATAGTGTACCAAGCTAATATTGCAGCCATTGCAAATTGCAAACCGGGAATACAAAATATTGAAAACCACAAAATTGCTGTAACTGTTTTAACAGAGGGGCTTCAAAAAATAGGATTAATGAAAGGCAATATGGAAGAATCGGTTGCATTGGGCGCCCATGCCTTATTCATGCCTCATGGATTGGGACACCAAATAGGGCTTGATGTACATGATATGGAAGATTTAGGTGAAAATTTTGTTGGTTATGACGATACTATCAAAAGAAGTGAAATTTTTGGTTGGGGGGCGCTAAGAATGGCAAAAATGTTAATTCCGGGACATGTAATTACTGTTGAACCCGGCATCTATTTTATTCCACATCTTATTGATATTTGGAAAAAAGAAAAGAAATTTGAAGCTTTTATCAATTATGATAAAGTTGAAACTTATAAGAATTTTGGCGGAATTAGAATTGAAGATGATGTGCTAATTACAAAAGATGGACACCGCGTTTTGGGTACTCATTTGCCAAAATCTGTTGTAGAAATTGAATCCATTTTAAAACCCTAATTTATATTCAAATGAAAAATGTAAACTTGTTTATTATGCTTGGAGTAGGAATCCTTTTTATGTTTTCCTGCACAAAAACTTGCACTTGTGTGAATCCTAATAGTAACAAAGTAAAAGAAATTGAAGTTTCTCCTTCTGAAAATTGCAAAGACCGTTCCAGTTCAGATTTAGGAAGTTGCTCTTAATAGTTTTAATATTACTAGTTTTCTATGCGCAAGAAGAAAGATCCTCTGAATATGGGTTTCCCTAATGGAGAATATGTGAAAATTGAACATATTCTTAAATCTGATTTGGATACAAAAAATCTGATATCATACAGTTTTTTTAATTCAACCTTTGGAAAAATATTGGTTGCATCAATACCTCAGGGAGTTTGTTATGTGGGTTTTGCAATATCTATTGATTGTGCCTTACAAGAATTATTCAAGAGATTCCCAAATGACATTTTTCGTCGTCGTAAAACAAAATACCATGAACAAGTAAAAAAACTTTTTGCAGGAAAATGGGAAAAAGGTAAAAAAATTGTTTTGTTTTTGCGTGGAACCGAATTTCAACTTAAAGTATGGGATGCTTTATTAAAAATTCCTACAGGAACATTAACAACTTACAGCAAAATAGCTAAATCAATTGGCTATTCCAATGCACAACGTGCAGTTGGAACCGCTATAGGAAAAAACCCGATATTATATATCATTCCATGCCACAGGGTAATTGCACAAAATGGAAAATTAGGTGGATTTTACTGGGGTATAGAAAAGAAAATTGAACTATTAAACGTAGAAAATGCCGGTTATTTGCACTTCGTCTCATAAGTTATACCCTCAATCTCTTTCTTTTCAGTACTAAATTCTTTGCAATCAAGCTTCGATTCTTTGATAAATTCACTTTTAAATTTTTTATCAACTTTTCCGTTTACGTAGTGCTTACAATTACAATATTTATTGCATGATAAAATGAAAAATGCACTAGCAATTAAAAAAAGAATAACTATTTTTTTCATAAAACAATGTATTAAATGGATACTATTTTTCTTTGCGCAAAAAAAGAATTTTTATTAATATAAATCACAAAAAAGAAATATTTTTTATTTTTTTATTTTTTTATAGAATAATTAAAAAAAAATTACGAACAAAATCAAGAAAAGAGTTATTTTTGCATTCCAAAAAATTATTATGTTAAAACCAAAATGAATTTCTTGATGAATCTGCTTGAAATTAAAAATCTCTCATTAGAACTCAAACATGAAGAGAATTGGAATCCCATTTTATCTTCTCTTTCGTTTTCTCTATCAAAAGGTGAAACTATTGGCATAGTTGGAGAGTCAGGCTCAGGTAAATCGGTAACGGCATTGTCAATAATGCAGTTACTCACAAAGAAATCTTCGAAATTTACAAAAGGAGAGATTTGGTTTGAAACCGAAGAGGGAGAGAAAGGAAAAATGAGAAATAGGAAGGGAAAAAGCTTAATAAATCTAAAATCAAAGTTCAATCTTTTAGAAACTGATGAAAAAGAGCTTCAAAAAATTCGTGGTAACAGAATTGCGATGATTTTTCAGGAACCAATGACTTCACTTAATCCTGTGATAAAGTGTGGAAAGCAAGTTAAAGAGACATTATTGCTACATACTTGTCTTACCAAAAAAGGAGCCAAACAAAAGACTATTGAACTGTTTAATGATGTGCAACTTCCTGAACCGGAAAAACTATTTCACAAGTATCCCCACGAACTTTCCGGAGGGCAAAAACAACGTGTGATGATTGCTATGGCAATGGGTTGTAATCCAGATATTTTAATTGCAGATGAGCCTACAACAGCGTTAGATGTCACCGTACAAAAAAATATTTTAGAATTACTAAAACAGTTGCAGAAAAAATACAGCTTAAGTATCATTATTATTTCGCACGATTTGGGGGTAGTAGCGCAAATTGCCAACCGTGTTTTAGTGATACATAAAGGCAAGATTGTGGAACAGGGTGATGTGAAAACTGTCTTTCAAAAACCACAACATCCTTATACAAAAGGATTACTCTCTTGTCGCCCGAAATTGAATGAGAAACCATATAGATTACAGACTATGACTACTGAAGTAAAGCCTCAGCCGAATATAGAAGCCGAAAAACAGATAGTATATAATAATATAAGAGATTCTTTAGGTAGCACAATCATTCGGAAATCAAAATTCAATAATCCTATCTTCCAAATCCAAAACCTCAATAAACTTTTTCCAATCCGTAAAGAAGAATTGTTTGAAAAACAGAAATATTTTCAAGCGTTAGAAAACATAAACTTAGAAATTTATGAAGGAGAAACTTTAGGACTTGTAGGAGAATCGGGATGTGGAAAAACCACATTAGGCAGAACATTAATGCGGCTTGTTGAACCTGATTCAGGAACCATTTGTTACAAAGGAATCAATTTGTTAGAACTTTCACATAGTAAAATGCGCACTATAAGAAAGGAGATACAAATGGTTTTGCAAGACCCATATTCTTCCTTAAATCAACGTTTAACAATTGGTCAAATGCTGATAGAGCCGATGAAAGTACACAGAATTTTGCATCATGACAAAGAATTAAAAATGAAAGCAATTGAACTGTTAGAACGTGTAGGATTGAGTGAGGAGCATTTATATAGATATCCTCACGAATTTTCAGGAGGACAACGCCAACGAATTGCCATTGCCCGCGCACTTACTCTTAACCCGAAATTTATCATCTGCGACGAATCGGTTTCTGCCTTAGATGTTTCTATCCAAGCGCAAGTGTTAAATCTGCTAAACGATCTAAAGCAGGAATTCAATCTTACATATTTGTTTATTTCTCACGATCTATCGGTTGTAAAATATATGTCAGACCGAATTGCCGTGATGAAGAAAGGCAAAATTGTTGAACTGAATACAGCGGGAGAAATATACTTAAATCCGAAAACAGAATATACCCAAAGACTTATAGAAGCTATACCTATTATATAGGATTAATAATTTAAGAATTAAATATTTTTACCTTAGCATACTTTTTGATTCGTCAAAAATAATTTTGAAAAAAAACCTTTGCCCCTTGACAAACGCCTCTTGATGTTGTATATTTGCAGCGTTAAACTCATTACGCTAATAATACTAATACATCACTTATTATGAAGAAGTTTGTCGTTTTCTTAGGTCTTGTCCTATCGGTTTTTTCATCCTTTTCCCAAATTTATGACCATTTTTCAGACAGTAATTTTCCCAATTGGGTGGGAAATAGAGAACTGTTTATTGTCAATTCTAACCATGAATTGCAACTCAATGCTACAGAAGCCGGGGTAGCCTATTTGTCATTGCCATCGCCGCCTTTTAATGATATATGGGAGTGGATGTTCTATATCCGTTTGCCCTTCTCCCCCTCCAACAACAATTTTGCACGGGTATATCTAACTGCGAATACTACAGACCTGACTTCTTTGTTTTTAAAAGGATACTATTTACAATTCGGAGAAAACTTAGCTTTAGATGCCATTGAACTCTTCTATCAAAATGGGGCTTCACATACTTCTATATGTAGAGGAAAAGATGCACGCATTGCCTCAAGTTTTTCTCTGAATGTAAAAGTAAGATATACAGAACCCAACTATTGGGAAATTTTGGTAGATCCACTTAGAAACGGAATCTATGAAACCGATGCTTCAGGGGTTAGTGTAGAGCAGTTTGAACACGCTGCCTTAGGAGTATTTTGCAAATACACTGTCTCGAACAACAAGAAGTTTTTCTTTGATGATTTTTACTTCGGTCCTCCTATTATTGATACGGTAAAACCGAAGGTAGTTTCCGTGCAACCGCAACAAAACGGACAAACATTGCATGTTAAGTTTTCGAAGAACGTTACCCCTGAAACAGCCTTGTTATCATCAAATTATACTATAAATAACACAATTATTCCCGATGAATGTAATTTTGTGGAGAACGATTTTTCGTTGGTAGAAATTTGTTTTGAACAAGAGTTCAAAGATAGAACGGAACACACTATTATCATAGAGAATATATATGATATCGCCGGAAATAAAATGGAAAACTATTCAGGCAAATTTTGTTTTGCCAAAATTCGCAGAAACGACATATTGATTACGGAGATTATGGCACGACCCCATCCAATTGTTGGGCTTCCTGATTGTGAATATGTTGAACTTCACAATTTTGGTATTCCAGAAACAGCGGTTTTGAAAAATTGGAAATTAAGAATTAGTAATTCTACAAAAAACCTACCGGAAATATATATTCCACCCAATGGGTACGTTTTTTTGGTTGCAAATTCTTGTACCGGATATGAGGATGAGCAAGAAAAAAACATGTATCGGCTTTCCTCTCTGGGAATTGCGGATGCAGGCGCTCAAATTGTTCTTTACAATGCAGAGGAAGAGGTAATTCACGAGGTTAACTTTTCAACTTCCTGGCACCAAAATAAGAATAAAGCAGATGGAGGCTGGTCGTTAGAGATGATTGACCCACGAAATCCCTGTACAGGAGAAGATAATTGGGATTCTTCCGTTTCCGATTTGGGCGGCACGCCGGGAAAACAAAACTCTATTTACAACTCAAATCCTGACTACACTTCTCCGGAAATTGAAAAAATTACCATCATTGATTCTCTGCGTTTACGCGTGTTTTTCACAGAAACCGTTTTTTATAACAGTACAAAAATATTACAATTATTTGAGATAGATCGTAATATAATAGTTGCTTCGGTAAGTGAAGCGCCTCCTCATAACCATATTTTGCTGCTAACTCTCCAAAATCCTATTCAGCCTAACGTGCTTTACACACTCACTATGAAAGATACAGTTTGGGATTGCGCACAAAACCCGATTGAATGTAACCGATCGTATCGTTTTGCCCTTCCAAGTTTTCCTCAACCATTCGATGTTGTGATTAATGAAGTACTCTTTAATGCAAAGGATAATTCAAGGGCAGAGTTTATAGAGTTGTATAACCGATCACAAAAAGTAATTGATTTAGCAACTTTACGCATTGGTTTTGGGGGCGCCGATCTTCCCGATAAGTCCGTTATTGCGGTAAGCAGTGGCTTCCTGCTTTTTCCAAACGGGTATGTTGCATTATGTAAGCATAAAAATATTACCGAAAAACAATATTATGTTCCTTATCCCGAACGTTTGATTCAGTGTGATTCATTACCCTCATTAACAAATAGTTCAGGAGTGATTTTTTTAAGTGATAACCGTTATCAAACAATAGACAGATTTCAATACAATGAAAAAATGCATTATCCACTACTAGCCTCTGTTTCCGGAGTCTCTTTAGAGCGAATTAACTATGATAGAGAAACCCAAAATGAAAACAACTGGAAATCTGCTGCAGAAAGTTATGGTTTTGCCACTCCGGGCTATCAAAATTCGCAATTTTCAAGCAATGGAACCGATAAAGATATTTTAAAAGTAGTTCCCGAAATTTTTTCTCCAAATCAAAACGGTTGTTCCGATTATGTTGAGATTCACTGTTCTTTTGAAGAAAGCGAAAATAGGGTGAGTATCTCTATTTTCGATAGAAATGGAAATCTAATCAAAACGATCGCCAACAATCAGATTTGCGCACTAAACGAAATCTTTCTATGGGATGGTGTTTCAGATAAAAAATACCGTGTTCCCCCTGATTTATACATTATTAAAATGGAATATTGGAATTTGAATACCAAACGAAAAACGATTAGAAAAACAATAGGTGTAATCTATCCTTAAAATTCCTCTATTTTAGTATTTTTGCGCCAATCTATTTTTATATTAACCCTTTAATTCTTATTGTCATGAAAAAAAAATTTCTTTTTCTTTTTTTAGTAGCCTTTTGCACTACTCAAGCATATTCTCAGAAATATGCAGCAAGCCAAACTTTTACCAATGGAGGTAGTGTTTCTACGAAAGTCGCTTATTTAGAAAATGTTAATTCCTCAACCCAATCCGAAATCCGCGCGGAAAATTTAGAGATTATTTGGCATAAACCTGAAACTTATGCGGTGGGCGAACAGGCATATTATTCAAAACTGATAGACAAAGCGTTAGTAAACTGGGGTTTAAATGATAAACGGGTGGCGCAATATGCTAATACAATTACTCCCATTTGGGAGTTCCCAACTACAGGAGGGTTTCCTAATGCTTTTTCCAACAAAAACGGCAGTTTGCATATTGTAATTGATAATACCGAGTTGTATGCATTAAGCCCTGAAAATGGAGATGTTATTTGGCAGAAAACTTTTGAACAAGGTATTTCTTATGCAGCGCCTTATCCGGATGGAACCGGTTTTTATTGCAGCGTAGGATCTTATCCTGACCCGTTCACAGTCTATTCTTTTTTACTAACATCACAAACGCCTGTTTGGAGTTTGCCCGCAGATAATACCGTTGTGGGTATCAGCGTTGCTGAAGACCACTCGCAGGTAATTGTATGTCTTTCCCAGCCCGCTCAAAAAGCAATGATTGTAAACCCAACTGATGGCGCAGTAGTACAAGAGGTTTATTATTACAACAATTCTCCTTCGCAAGCGCCTGCATTTAGCGCCAATGGAGAGTACTTGGCTTTTGCCGATTTTAGCGGGAAAGGAACTTTGTATAAAAGAGTTAACGGAAAATATGAGATGCAATGGCAAGCCTCTATTCAAAACGCAGGTTCAACCTCCACCTGGGGTTGTGGTATTGCTATCTCTGCTGATGGTTCTACCATAGTCTTCGGTACGTTGGGATTTATTCCTTCAGGGTATATGGGCTCAGTTTATGTGTTCAACAACTATTCCAATCAACCTCTGTGGTCGTATCACAATTGTGGAGATGAGGTTTCCTATATCTCTATGACAGACGATGGAAGCCTCATTGCCTGCGCTACCTGGGGACCATTAGACCATTCTACTGCTGATCTTTACATTTTTAGAAAGGAGAGTTCCGAACCCTTATGCACGTTAAATACACTCGGCTCACTATATTATGTAGAGATTGCTCCTGATGGCTCAAAAGGGGTTACATGCGGAAAAGCCTCACACGCAAGAGAGATGGGATGGGGCGGGAACGCTTACCTGTTTAAACCCTTCCCTTCTACCTATGGACATATCAGCGGAAATGTGAATCTTATCGGCACAGAAGATAATAGTTTTGTTTTGTTAACATTAGTAGATATGGATAAATATTTTGCTTTTTCAAATGTGGAAGGCGATTTCAATATTAAATATATTCCCGCAGGAACATACAAATTAACTGCATCTAAACAGGGATATTATTCAAAAACAATTGAAAATATTGTAATTTCAGGAGAAAATACAACGAATGTTACCATAGAGTTACAGCCCGCCGGAGAACCGGTTCAATACTTATTCGCTACACAAGGAGCGTTTCCAACGGTTAATCTAAATTGGAAAAAATATGATGGCGCACATACCGGTTTTAATATTTACAGAAAATTGCATGAACAAGCACCGTTTACTGAAATTCTTGCTACTGTTGGCGCCAATGAAACTCATTTTGTGGATAATACTGCTCTTCCAACACTTAATTACTATTATGCAGTAACTGCCATAATTAATGAAGAATTGGAAGGAAGTTTCTCTAATACAGCATTAGGTTACACCTTAACTTCATTTATTACAAAAGAAATAGATATTTATAGTTCTACCATTGTACCCACTATTGATGGGGTAATCTCTCCGGGAGAATGGGATGATGCTTTCGTTTTTGATGTTTCCGATTTTCTAGGCAGTGACGGAACTTTCCAGCCTGTGGGCAGCGTGATAATGTATATTAAAATGTGTGGATCTATGATTCCTGAAAATAATTTTTTATACGTTGCAGTAGAAAACAAAAACGACACACAACTTAGTGCCGGAGACCGCACCGCTTTTTACATTGATGATAACAATAATGGTACTTTTGAAGAGCCAGGAAATGATTCGGAGGGAAATTATTGGATTAACTATGGTCCGGCAGGTGTTTATTCACTTCAATATCGTCCCATTTATAACACAGGCGGAGTGGGTACCGTTGTTGACTTAACACCAAACATAGCTGCTTCTGATGCAACCGGCTATGTAGTTGCAGAATTTACACTACCTGTAGGACAAGGCGATTATAACATTATACCCGGACCGGAAAACAAAAGCAAAGCCTATATTTATGTGAGAGACGGCAGTGCTACAGGACCTCAAGATGGCCAATGGCCCTACGATAACCCCGAAACTTTTGTTCCAATTGGATATGGCACTATGAACTTTTTTGTAAATAATAAAGTGCCACCACCGCCCACAAATCTGCGCTATACCCCTTACTATTTCGATTCGCCCGAATTTGTTGCAATTGCTTGGGATCTCCCTAAAATTAACGACCTTGATCATTTCAATGTAATTATTACCAATGTGGATTCCAAGACTGTTGAAACTTTTGAAACAGATGGTAATCAACTCATTTATAATGTTGAAGATCTTACAACATACCAAATAATTGTTATTACAGTGAATAAAGCGGGACAAGAATCTGAACCCTCCGAAAAGTTAGAAATAAATACCAACTTCATAGGAATTGATAAAGTAGATAAAACAGTTTTTAAAATTTATCCCAATCCTGCTTATCAAATTTTGAAAATTGAAGCTGAAATTGTTGAAAATACACCTATTGAGATTTTTAATATTTCAGGAAACAAGATTGCTACATTTATGATGACAGACAAAACCGATTCTATCAACATTGCGCATTTAACTCCGGGAATCTATTTTATTAAAGTAGGCAGCGGGGTGCAGAAGTTTGTAAAATACTAATAATTAAGATTCATAAACTGCGTAATACCCACTTGTCTAATAACTGCATCTAAAATATGAATTGAGCTAAGAAGAACTTAATAATAATTTCAACTTGTACCCTCGTACCTTTGTGATTAAAAAAAGTGAGACCTTTGCAAGACAGATGTTAATATAAATATTTGATTGTTATTATTTTAACTTTAAAACAGACAGCTGTTTTTGTCTGTACTTTTTCTCTTGATAGAAAAAGTACCAAAAAGAT
>JAITUN010000064.1 GCA_031286285.1 Bacteroidales bacterium
CACATAGATTTTCGTTGGCTTTGAAACCTGTGTAAACTCCGTTCGGCATATTTTTGTAAGAATTATCACGATTTCCAATCTCTGCAAGAAAATCTTGCCGGAAAGTTTCCAATGACAAATCGTTAAAGCCAAGATTATCGGTCATTGTTTCAATATCATTGAAAGAAATTTCCATTTGTTTGAGCATTCTTTCAGTTTGGCGTCTTTCAAGAGTTTCATCATCTAATTTATTTTTCAACGATTGGGTAAACTCCGGATCTACTTCCGAACCCATCAATTTCATGCTTATCATTCTGTCTTCCACCCGTTTTTGTAAACCGAGATAATCGTTAATATCTTTTGAAGGGAAGAAGTTTATTCCATAAATTTTTTCGTTGGGACTTCCCAAGCGGTCAATACGTCCCATACGCTGTATAACTCTCACAGGATTCCAGTGAATATCGTAATTTACCACCATATCGGCATCTTGCAAGTTTTGTCCTTCGCTCAAAACATCGGTAGCAATCAGAATATCAATAGGACTTTCAATTTTTTTGTATTCTGCAGGATTATTTTCTTTTAACCATTGAAGCCATTCAACATATTTTTCTTTTTCACTCTCTTTATTAGAAGAAAATTTTGTCCATTCTTTTTCCTTAAAAAGTTTTGTAAATGGTGCAAATCGTTGTAAAATTGGCTCATATTTTTTGGTTTCCTCATTCGAATTATCTGTTAAACTATAGGTGCCGGAAACCATAGCCAAGTTTTTGAAACCTCTTTTTTTCAATTGTGCAAAAAGATATTCAGCGGTGTCTTTATACACAGTAAAAATGACGATTTTTTTATTGGCAGACAACTGTTTCCGTTTAATAACTTCTATTAATTTTTGAAGTTTAGAGTCTGCGCTTTTTTCTGATTTTTCTTTTTCAATCTGAGATTCAAACTTTTGTAGATTAACCTGCAAGAGATCTAAAGAGTTCAAATCTGTTTTAATATCCTTTTTAAATGCTTGCAAATTTCCGGATTCGTCAATCTCTTTCAAAGTTATTTTACGTTTTGTTCCAATGGTAAACGATTCAAAATCTTCATTTTCCTCTTCATCAAAAGGAACATCTTTATCGTAATCCATCAACAAAGCATCATCTCTATTTTTCTCATATTTAATGATTTTATCCAAGGCATTTTGGTGATGTTCGCTAATTTTTTTAATCGTAGAATAGAAAGAAGACCAAGAACTTTCCAAACGTTTTGCCATCAATATATAGATCATTTTTACCAAAAACCGGTCACGTTGTTTTTCATCGTAGATCGCTCCTTTTTTTTCTTTTTCAGCAACGTAATAAGCAGGCTGATATCCGGAAAGCATGGGTGGAAATCCTTTTAGCAAATCATCAAAACTATCGAAATTTCCAAGTTGTTTAGGTGTAATAAAGTAATTTTCAGGTTTTTCTTTTTCAGGAAAGTATAAATCTGTAGTTTGACTCTCTATAATCATTTTTCGAGTTCTTGCCATTACTAAGGTATCCGTAAGTTTAAAAAAATTAGCAGGAATTTTTGTAATAAAATTACTAATCAGGGGCGTTTGCTCTTTTGTCCATTCATTGAAAGTTTCTTGCGCTTTTCTAAAAGTGTAATCAAGGTTCCCAATTTCCAACTTTTCTTTATATCCTTCAAGTTCTCCTTTTACTAACATCTTAAACTGATTCCGAACATCAATAAGCGAGTTGTTGATAGGAGTTGCGGAAAGTAAAAGTACTTTTAAATCTTCATTTTTTTGCAATATTTTCTCCATCAAAAACTTATACCGTTGCGATTTATCATTTCGCAAATTATGGCTTTCGTCAATAACCAAAAGTTTGGGTTTATCATTAGTAAAAAACTTATCATTGCGGTCATTGTAGGTTTCTAATCTATCTTCATTCATATCTGTATGAAATCGAACAAAATATTTAAAGTCATCTTTTTCAAATTTAGAATCCTGATTGGTTAGATATTGCCACCAATTTTGTTCCAATTTTTTGGGACAGAGCAGAATAGTTTCTCTTCCCTGTAATTGATAGAACTTGATTACTGCCAATGCAGTCCATGTTTTACCCAAACCTACTGCATCTGCTAAAATAGCGCCATTGTAATTTTGCAACATCCGAATCAAACTCAACGCCCCTTTTTTCTGAAAATCGTAAAGAGCGTTGTAAATAGCTGAATTTTCCAATCTTCCTATTTGGCGATTAAATTCAGGATCATCTGTTTCCAACTGACTACCAAACAATTCAAAAAGAATTTTGAAATAAAGGTCTTTAGGCGAATATTCTACAAATATTTTTGTTATTTCAGAAATTAAATACTCTTTGAATGGCACTTTTTTTGTTTTTCCATTACCTAAATCAATGGTTTTATCAAAATGCGCTTGAGGTTTATTCCAAATAGATGTAAACCATTCTGTTAGTTCATTATACTGTGAACTTGCGCCATAATCGGCAATATTCAGCTCTACATTATTAGTTTGTTTAAGCCCAATGCCTGCTTCAGTAAGATTAGAACTGCCTGAAAGATAGTAGTTTTTCTGTGGTTCACTGAAAACATCTCTGTATAAATATAATTTAGCGTGACAAAAGTTTGGCTCTAAAGTTTTGGCAACAACTTTATCTTGTTTAAGAAATTCTACCGCTGTTTTAGCCCATTGTGAAAGTTTAAGTGCGGCATCTATTGTAATATTTTCATTAAGTAAATCCAAAGGACGAAAATTGGCGCTATCCACATTTGCAATATTTCCAAGTACCATTCTAAACTGACTGACTTTATCGTTAACCTGTTCAGATAAATAGGCTAATGCACCTATTGTAAAATAACCTGTTACAATATCTAAAGTTCCATCGGTTGTGTATTTTAC
>JAITUN010000115.1 GCA_031286285.1 Bacteroidales bacterium
TCCGTGAAAAAGGAAGATAAAATTGGCTACTCCAAAGAACAATGGGAGTTCTGCAAAGCAAATGAAGACCAAATCTGGCGCTATTTTATTGAAAACAACCTTTTATTCAATTCTAACCACAAAAATATCCGCACCTTTATCTTCGACGCTCCTTTTACAACAGGTTTTCCCCACGAATCACCCGGACGTATCGGGCAATGGACGGGTTGGCAAATCGTAACTGCCTACATGAAAAATAATCCGGACGTTACGCTGCAAGAGCTGATGAACGATTGTAATTATAAAGAAATTTTGCAGCGGTCGAGGTATAAACCGTAAATCTTCTCATACCACTCCTCCCCAAACCTCCTTATCAGTGGATATTTTAAAAATTCAAAGACGGAGATGTTTAGTTCTTTTCCTTTTTTACGGGCGTAGTAGCAGACATCCCATTTGTGATATTTCAGTTCGATGAAGCCGTTTTCTTTGGTTACTAAACGAATCGGGTAGAGATGACAGGAGATGGGTTTGTTGAATTGGTCGTCATCGGAAAGTCCTTTTAATGCGCCTGCTTGACATGCTTTTTCTATGGCGCATCGGGCAATGCCGTCGTCATCCAAACATACGAAGGCACACTCTTTTTCGGCAACTAACGGTGTAGCAAAACATCCTTCCATGTCAAAGTCGAAAACACCGTTTTTTTCAACCACTGCTCTGCCTTTGGCGGTCATATAAGGCTTGACGGCATCAACAATATCTTCCAACACTGCTATTTCCATCTCGCCGAGCGGCGCTCCGGCATCTCCATCAATGCAACAGGCGCCTTTGCAAAGCGGCACATCGCAAAAAAACTTTTCTTCAAAAAGATTATCGGAAATAATAACGTTATCGAAAAACATGAATGGTTTTCAGTTATTCAGTTACTTTGTTATTCAGTTATTCAGTTATTCAGTTATTAATTTAGTACCATGATTTTTGTTACCGTAGTTTCTGTTCCGTCTTCGTTGGTAATGAACACAATATAGACTCCGGTTTTAACACGTTTTCCGTTAAAATCTTTGGCGTTCCAAATGGCTTGTCCGCCTTTTGCCTGCGTTGAATAGACAAGGTTTCCCGCCACATCGGTAATTTTTATATCAGCCATATCCACTACGCCGCTGATGGCAATAGGTCCTTGATAATCAGGTTTTACCGGATTGGGAAAAGCATAGACATTGCTGTTGGTTGAAGTTCCTTTTGTAGCTTCATCGCGATAGGAAACAATGCCCTGATCGGTTGCCAAAAATACTTCTCCATTGTCGGTAATGCAAGCTGCCATCATGTTATTTGAAAGAAGCGAACTGTTTTGAGCGGTAAGATGAAATAACTCTGTCGTCCCGTCGCTTGAAATTTTATAAACTCCTTGTTTTCCCGACAGACACCATTTTTCATTGGCGCCATTGACTACGATATAATTAATCATCTCACCTTTAAGAAGATAATCCACATGTCCTCCAAGCGTCAGTTTCGGGCGATCAATAGTGATAGGATAAAGATTTCCGTTGTTTGATGCTGAAATGTTATAGAGATTACGAATGACAAAAATACCGTCATTCGTCCCTACCCACATATTTTCGTTTTTGTCTTCCGCAACAAAATATGCCCTGGCGTCCAATCCTGCTGCCGCACCGATTTCGCGGACTATACCGCCGTTTTTTTCGTTATATACAATGATAAGACCGGCTCTGTCAATAAGCCATTTGTTATCGTAGCTGTCAATCACCAATTTTGAAATTTCCTGACATTTGTATTTGCTGCCGAGATCATACCTGCTGTCCCAAGTTCATGTTTTGTCGCATGTTAAAAGTACGTTGGACGAATTGGAATTGGCAACCCACATCACTCCTTTGCTGTCGAAGGCAACTCCTGCCACAAATTCTCCTTGATCGGGGGCTTCACAACGTTTTTTCAAAGGACTATTGGTCGAATTATATATTTTGGGAGCTTCTCCTTTTTTTATTTCTACCAATCCGTTTCCCCATGTTCCGAGATAAATGATGTCTTTATTTTGAGGATGAACGGTAATGTTGGAAATATCAAGAATTTCGCCCGATAATGTTCCGTTACTACTATTAAACGAAGTCCATGAATAGCCGTCGAAACAATAGAAACCGTCTCTTGTCCACCATTTCGCCCACAAATCAGTGTGTCCACCCGAAGCTATCCAAACTTTGGTCCCATCGGTGGTCATATTAAAAGAACGATGAGAATAAGGACCATTCGGCTGTATGACTTCGCCGGCAACAGGATTCATACTATTAATAAAAAGCAACCCCAAACTATTATCAGCTATAAAATATTGATTATTACCGATATGAAACGCCTGTGTCGGATTGGTTGTTCGAGTGGTATCGCCAAGATGTACCTCGCTGATGGTTTTGCTTGATTGATAGGATTCGGAGTAAATAAATACATTTCTATTAGCAGACAACAGTAATTGATTGTTCGACACGGTAATATCTAATTTGCCGCCGCTCGGATTACCAATATTTTTAAGTACGGTATGGTCATCTTTCAAGGGCGTTTGGGTATAGACATTTTTCGTTCCTTCAAAGTAATAGACCAATTTCTCTTTCCAATAATTAATAGCTACGCATCTTCCGGAGTCGGGTATTTCCATTTGAACCCACGATTCGGGGGAGATAATCAGCGGGGCATTTTGTGCTACGTATAAAATGCCTTCGTCGGTAGCTGCATAAAAATTCGTATCGTCCGTCGTTAAATCCCATACATTGACCGGCAACCGATAAGTATCCCTAACCTCTTCTTTTTCAACATCAAACGCCACAATACCAAACTCGCAACACAAATAAGCGTACTTGCCACGACAGACAATCCGGTTGATTCTTTTGACATTGACAACTTCGGCATTTTTTATATCACTCACATTAATAATTTCATCATTCTTAATCAAATCAATAGCGCCGTCTTCATGTCCGATAATAATACATTTTTGGGATTCGTTGTAGCCCAAAGCGCTGAAAAGATTGCCCGACAAGCCGTCTAACTTTGAAATCGTTTCAACTTCTCCGGTTTTCCGGTCATAGATAAAAAGACTTCTTGTTGTTAAACAATAAACTTCATCACCCATGACTTTGACCCCGATCGCCCTGTTATAAGGAACATGAACCCGCCACTGTCCAATGGGAATATCTTGAGCTTTCGTTGTCAAAAAGCTAAAAATCAGCGCAATAAAAAGTATTCGTGTTTTCATCTTTATCAAATTAATATGTTTTACTTTAAAATGTTTGCGATTATTTTTCTTTCAAGGCGTCGCGTATTTCCGTGAGCAGTTTTACTTCGTCGGAAGGAGGAGGAGGCTCTGCCGCCGCTTCTTCTTTTTTGCGGCTTAATTTATTGAGCGCTTTGATCATCAAAAAGATACAAAAAGCAATGATGAGAAAATCAAACATTACCTGTATCAATACGCCATAGTTGAGGGTAACAGCAGGAATTGTTTGTTCGGCGGTGATAACAGCTTGTTTTAAAGTTATTTTCAACTCGGAAAAGTTAATCCCGCCGACCAGCATACCGATGCAAGGCATGATGACATCCGCTACCAAAGAGGAAATGATTTTTCCGAATGCCCCACCGATAATGATACCTACTGCCATGTCTATCACATTGCCACGCATGGCAAAGGTCTTAAACTCTTGAAAGAATTTCTTCATAAGATTCTATTTTTATTCATCAACTTGTTAATAACGTATAATATCGTAAAATGTTTTTCATTAATTGACAAAATAAAAATAAAATAGCATTGTTATACTATAGTAATATGGAATACCCCTGGAAAACAAACAGACGCATCAACGCCTATACAGGCTATTTGCACCAACGATTCGGCTGCCGCATACAAAAATTGTCGGTCAATGTCGGATTTACCTGTCCCAATCGAGATGGAACGCTGGGAACAGGAGGCTGTATCTTCTGTGATAATTCCACGTTTTCGCCTTCTTATACTTCCGCTCAAAAGTCTATTACACAACAACTTATCGAAGGAATGGAGTTTCATGCCATCCGCTACAAGACCAACCGTTATTTTGCCTATTTTCAAAGTTTTTCCAATACTTACGCTCCTTTGGAAGCGTTAAAATCGGTGTTTGAAGAGGCATTGTCGGTAGAAAATGTGGTGGGAGTTGTCATCGGAACACGTCCCGATTGTATTGACGATGAGAAGTTGAATTATCTGTCGGAATTGGCAAAGAAATATTACGTTTTAATCGAATATGGCATAGAAACCTGCTACGACAAAACCCTAAAAACACTCAACAGAGGACACGATTTTGCCGCTTCCAAAAACGCCGTTTTTCAAACCCATGCCAAAAGTATCTATTGCGGCGCCCATTTCATGTTTGGTTTCCCCACCGAAACAAAAGAGGAAATGCTTGATATGGCAAACTGTATCAACGAGTTGCCCATCAGCACTATTAAATTTCATCAACTGCAAGTCATCAAAGGAACACCGTTGGCACAAACATTTCACGAAAATCCCGAACAATTTTCTTATTTTCCTGATATGGAATCTTATATAGACTTTATCATTTCATTTCTCGAACGCCTCAATCCGAATATCATGATAGAACGCATCGCCAGCGAAGTAAAACCCGAAATCGTCCTCTACCCGCAATGGAAAAATATGCGCTACGACCAGGTACTGCAAGCCGTTGAAAAAGAGATGGAAAGAAGAGATAGCTGGCAAGGGAAGACCGTAAGATAGTAAGATAGTAAGAT
>JAITUN010000165.1 GCA_031286285.1 Bacteroidales bacterium
TCTATCATATAATGGTTGAATAATACTTGTACTCAAACCACCACCACCACTTTCACTGCCTACATATCCGCCTATTTCCCGAAGTATGTTTACCGTTCGAAGATGGTCTTCCTCCGGGTCATACCAAAGAGGAGTGGGATAATTTTTCCCCATTTCCATATTGCGGTAAAAACGCTCAACCAAAGCAAATTCTTCCGGCAACGGCAAATCGAGGAATGCACATTTGAATTGACTCCACGTTGCAGGCAAAGTATCAGAAATACTCCAAGGATTTTTCTTAAAATTATTGATGTCTTGAAAAGGAGTAAAAGAAGAAGGTTTTATGATTTCGTTGATGGGCGGCGGCTTCATAAACCAACGAAGCCTGCTGCTATCAGGACGTAGCAAATCCTGCGCCTGTAAACCAAAAACGGTCATTGATAAAACTAATATGAGGATTAACCTTTTCATAAATTTTCGACCGCCAAAGGCGGAAATAATTATAACGTCAATATATCTTTAAATGTTTCAATGTTGACAACTTTTATCGGCGGAAAACCAAGTGATTTCAGTACGTTAAAATGCCGATCATTGGTAACGATGTAATCGGCGCCGGCATTAAGCGCACAGTCCACAAACTTGTTGTCGTCAGGGTCTGTTGCGATTAAACTCCATTTGTAATAATTGTTAGTTTTTATTACATTTGTGGAAAGTAATAATTCGTTAATGATGTCATTTGCAAACGATTGATGATAAAAACGCATCAAAACTTCGTTATACTCATTAAGAATATCGGTCGTATAGCAAATGGTTATTCGCATATCCCGAAATGCTTTCCATAAACAATAATATGGGGAAGTTACGGGCAAACAAACCACCAAACAATTTGTATCAAGAACAATTTTCATTTGTACGGGGTACGATAATGAGAGTTTAGAACTTCTTCTATTTGCCTATCACTCAATGAAATATTATTTGCATGAGCATCAACTCTTTTTTGATAGTAATCAAGAAGCATGGCTTGAATATCAGACTTTTCCTCTTCACTTTCGATTCGTGAAAAAGACTGTAACAAGAGTATTTGCGTTTCATTTAACGGCATTACTTCCATATTTTTCCTTTTATTAATGACACTGCAAAGGTACGAATTAATTTTGTACCTTTGCAACATGGCTTTCATATTAAATATTGAAACGGCAACGCCGGTTTGTTCTGTCGCTTTGGGCAGGGATGGAGTGTTGCTTGCGCACAGGACAAGTTCCGAACACAACGTTCATTCCGAAAAACTTACGGTCTTTATTGAAAATATCATGCAGGAATGTGGATGTGATTTTAACATGTTGGATGCCGTAGCGGTGAGCGAAGGACCGGGTTCCTATACCGGATTGCGTATCGGCGCATCGGTAGCAAAAGGATTGTGTTACGGATTGGATAAGCCACTGATTTCCATCAGGACGCTACAAGCCATGTCGTATGGGATGAGTGTTCATTGCCCCGACGAAGGCGCTTTGTATTGTCCGATGATTGATGCCCGAAGGATGGAAGTATATACCGCCCTGTACGATTTCAACGGCAATGAAATAGAAGCGACTACGGCAAAAGTGATTGACCCCCTGTCGTTTCGGGAAATTTTGTCGCAACGAAAAGTGATCTTTGCCGGAGACGGAATGGAAAAATGCAGAGAGGTTATTTCTGCTCCCAATGCTTTGTTTTTGACGCAATTTTGCCATGCTGCAGAGTGGATGATTCCGCTTGCAGAGGCGAAATGGAAGGCGCAACACTTTGCCGATACCGCCTATTTTGAACCGTTTTATCTTAAAGAATTTCAAGCAGGGAAAAAATGAACACAACCAAAGAACGCATCATCCTCGGCATTGACCCTGGCACCAACATCATGGGTTACGGATTGCTTCACGAAAAAGGCAACTCCGTTGAGTTAATAACGATGGGCGTGTTAAAATTAGCCCGTTACGACAATCAGGCGATGAAGTTGAAAAAGATTTTTGAACGCACCTTAGCCATTATTGATGAATACCATCCCGACGAATTGTCTATCGAGGCGCCTTTTCACGGCAAAAACGTACAATCCATGTTGAAGTTGGGACGCGCTCAAGGCGTTGCCATGGCGGCTGCCTTATATCGAAATATTCCCATCTTTGAATATTCGCCCAAAAAGATAAAAATGTCGGTTACCGGAAGCGGTTCAGCTTCAAAAGAGCAGGTTGCCGGCATGTTGCAAACCATTTTAAAACATCAGCAGTCAACTGAATATTTTGATGCTACCGACGCCCTTGCTGCTGCCTTATGCCATTATCTCCAAAGGAAAAACACACACACGGCGACCTCGTATTCCGGTTGGAAAAACTTTCTAACGGACAATCCCAACAGACTTGCGAAGAAATAATCAACATGAATCCGCACGAAGTTTTAGCAAAATATTGGGGATATTCCGATTTTCGTCCGTTACAGGAAGATATAATCTGCTCGGTATTAAACGGAAACGATACTTTGGGACTGCTTCCCACCGGCGGCGGAAAAAGCATCTGCTATCAGGTTCCCGGCATCATAACAGACGGATTATGTGTGGTTATCACGCCGTTGATAGCGTTGATGAAAGATCAGGTTGAAGGATTGACCAAGCGTGGTATTGCAGCCAAAGCGCTCTTTTCGGGGATGCACCGGCACGA
>JAITUN010000175.1 GCA_031286285.1 Bacteroidales bacterium
CCGCGCGCTCATCACCCAATACTTCTTTATTGATGCGCTCGCCAACACTCCAATACAACAAGCTCAGCTCGGCATTGACCCCAATGGCAACGCGCTGGCGGCTGGCTTCTATAAGCTCGCGGATGTCCGACAGCAACGGGAAAGGTGACGCGGAAACGACAACATCTGCTTTTTTCTGCGATTTTACCGGATTGCTTTGTTTTGTGGTTTTCATGGTTTCATTCCCTATTGCCATTTTTTTGATCTGTTTATTTCTAACACCGATAGTGGCAAAATTGAGGTTAAGACACCATATTATCCCAATCGGCTTATTAATTTTCTTTATGATAATAAATTTTATAAAATTTTCCTTTTGCTATTCTCTTTGTTATTCTAATAGTTTCTTTATCCTTGCTTTAATGTTTTCAAAAGTAGTATTTAAGCTTTGCTTGGCGATCTCCGTCAATATTGCCGTATGCGCCATTGCATCTCTTACCGGCTTATATATTGTTGCATCTCTTGACAGAGCAGCCACTTTATGTTCTTTGTGCATATCAGCTAAATTAGCTAAGTAATTCATACATAAATAATGCAAATCATCTACTTTATCTCGGATATCAAAACTTATATTGGCTTTGTTTTTATTCTCTTCTTCTTTATTTTTACATCGATCAAGTTCTGTTTGAGCTACTGATGTTATAGCCACATTTTTCTCTCTAATGTATTTACGAAGCAGATTTTCAGCGACGAAACATTCTATGTATGATGATAAATTGAATTGCGCGTCATCTCTTAATGAACTCACCCATCCATCGACCTGACGACGCTGTTCAGATTCTTTGGGAGGAGTATAATCGTCAGCTACAGTATCATATAGTTCTTTTGATTTTCGTTCCTTCTTTGTTATTCGAGTATTTTCTGAATCACCATCTTGGTTATTGCTAATTCTCCAAATATCCCAGTCTTCAATAATTACCTTAATAATATTGTCTTTTAATTCCTTCAGCAATGATTTAAAAATTAAATCATCTGATATTACACCCTCTCTACTGCTTGTAAACCTATCAATATCATCATCCAAATCATCAAAATGGATCTGTCCATACAAGTAGCTTTCAACGATTCTCGTAGTAGGTACATGCTTTAAAATATCTTTTTCTCTCAACCTCCCATTCACAAATAAATCTATTGATACCTTTTCATCTGCACCTCTTATTTTAAGATTTGAAGGCTTGTCGACAGATGCAATAAATCCGCTTATTGATAATTGTGACCTTAATTTTCTATATTGTTTTATATGTTCTCTTGTTGCCGTTATTTTTTCTTGTAGAAATGGGTCATTAATTGAGTTTATTTGCCATACAAATTGTGTACTCAGTGATAAGTCATTCAATTCGTTTAATGTTATTGGCTCATCATTAAGAAATATCTTAAAGGAACTATCAAAAAGAGAAAATCTGAAAAACAAGGCAATTAACTTTCGAATATATTCAATTCTGTTTTTTATTCCGTCATTAACATCTTCAAAATAAATAATTGTGCCATTTTGCAACTGTAACTTTAATGAATCAAAAACTTCAGGATTAATAGCCTCTAAACGGTATTGTGAACTATCATCTGTTATTGCTTGGTCTAAACTGCTATTGTCAATTATTCCACCAATAAATTTTGAGTTTTCTGTTTTTGTAAAAACATGAATTCGCTTTGCGCAAGAGAGAAGTGCCAACTTGCCAATACCTTTTCTACCAATAAATGGACGCCCAGATATAGTTTGTGTAACCCCGTCTCTTCTTTTTGAATAACCTATTTTCAAAAATTTGTTTTGAAAATCAATTTCATTCATACCTAAGCCATCATCTTTAATTATCAAAGTATTTTCATCTCTGTCGATGTATATCCAAACATTTTTGGCGTCAGCATCCCAGGAATTAGAAATTGCTTCTCCTAATACTGTTATGAAGTTACGATACAAGTTTCTCCCTAAATGATTTAATACACTTAGTGAAATGTTAAATTCAAAATTATTCATACATTTCCTCCGTATGGGTTAAGATACTTTGTCCGATAGATTCACCTAATTTTACAGGAACAGCATTTCCAATATGCCTTGCTATCGTTTTTATAGAAAATTCACTGCCTTCAGGAAAAAATTGATAATCTTCTGGGAATGTTTGCAACAAAGCTCCCTCCCTTAATGTTAATGCTCTGTCTTGTTCAGGATGTCCGTAGCGCCCTGTTCCATAACAATAAAATTGTGTTGTCATCGTTGGTGCAATTTTATCCCATTCCATTCGAGCATAAACAGATGTATAAGTTGCTCCTGATTTCTTTCTATGGCAATTAGTTCTTAATTTCACATCCCAGTCTTTCCATGAACCTCCGGGACGAGAGTTTTTAATGCGTTTCAAATTTAATTCACTAAGTGTCGCTGTTTTATGTAATGCGTCTGTATCGCAAATTTCGCCAGCAGCAACACATGGTAAGCCCTCAATATATTGTCTAACAGTTGGGTATTCGTTCGCTCCATGCGTTTCTGGGATAATCTTTATTGGCCCAAACCGTGAAGCTAAAAGCACTGTACGTCTCCTGTTTTGCGGTATTCCATACTTTGGGCAATAAACCGTTTTATAATCTATTTCATATTTATTGTCATGTAATATTTGTAAAAATTGAGCAAACACATCTGTTTTTTGTATTTTAGGAACGTTCTCCATAGATACAATATCCGGCAAACATTCTTTAATAATTCTGCCAAATTCTAAAAGCAAATTCCATCTTTCATCACTTTCTTCATTTCTCCCCCATTTGCTCGCCATGTTGGAAAATGATTGGCAAGGTGCACAGCCAACTAAAACTCTAATAGAATTTTTACTATATAGTTTATTGAGCATTTTCCCAGTAACATTTTTAACATCCTTATTAAAAAATTGTACACCATTATTATTATGTTCATAGGCAAATTTACAAGTATTATCTATATCAAATCCAGCAATAACAGGAATACTTAAATTTAATATCCCACGAGTTAGCCCACCGACTCCACAAAACAAATCAATTACCTGTAATTTCACGTTATTACTCCTCCCATACAAAATAATATTTACCACTAAATAAACAATTCCCCAACCTCAAACCTGCTCCACATCCCCATTTACCTGCAATTTCACAACTTCAATATTTTCCAAACCATCATTATCAAAAACTTTCACCGCGACGGTGTGTGTGCCGGCTTTGAAAGAGCGTTTTTGTGAACCGGTTTTGTCTATCATGACTTCGGCACGAAATCCGACTTCGGCGTTGTAGGCGAAATCCCATGAGTAGAATTCTACTCCAGCTTCACTTTCGCCTTTTGCTGAAAATTCGATTTCCCAGATATCCTTTTTGGTTTTCTGCATTGCTGTCATATCGAGCGTTAGGTTTGGTTTTTTGGATATTGGGACAATATCTTCAACTTTTACTAACTCAATTATTGTGTCCTCTTTTAATTTTAGCCGCGCTACCTCTTCTATTGCGCCTTTGCCAAACGAAAACGCGATGATATAGCCGATTGGGCTTTTTTCTTTGATGTTTTTATCGTATAGTTTTTTATCTGCGCGTTTTATTGCCGAGAGGAAATTATCAATTACATTTCGTCCGATGTTGTCACTACGTTTTGCTTGTATTGGGATGCCGTTTATCTTGCCGTCAAGTCCGAGATCTCCGCGCTGTTTGGTGTTGCTTGTGCCGCCGAATTGTTGTATGATCCAGTCTTCAAACTCAAAAGCGTCTTTGTAGCGAAGGGTGTCGTAATCGTATTTGTGAAGTTGCGTAGTGTATGGTTGCGTAAACAAATTACGTTGCTTTTCGAGTCGTAATTCCGTTACTTTGACTGCCATTGGGGATTGGTCGATGCCGATCCATTTTCTATTTAGCTTTTCTGCAACGGCGATTGTGGTTCCGCCGCCGACAAATGGGTCGAAGATGGTATCGCCTTCGTTACTTGCCATTTTTACAATACGTTCTAACAATGCCTCTGGTTTTTGAGTCGGATAGCCGATTTTTTCTTTTGACGATTGAACGTTAATTATATCAAGCCAATTATCGTCTAATGGATTGCCTTCCTGTTCATCAAGGTAGCGTTTCAGACGTGGTACTGCACCTTGCTTGGACTGAATAATCAAACCATTTTCAAAGGCTTCTTGCATTCGTTCTTTAGTCCATCGCCAAACACGAGTAACCCCTAAAAATTCATAGGTTAGATTTGGACGGTCTTTATTTGGGTTGGTTAAATTATCAAGTTGATATAGCCTTCCGGTCTCTGGCTCTGTATGCTTATAAAAATCTGATAAGTATTTTTCTGAATGAGGAACATATTGGCGATTGAAAATAAACGTGTCGGATTTTGTATAATAAAATATAGAATCGTTATTATGAGCTAACCGAGTAAATGCGAGCCCTTTTGCATTTGTACGTTTCCAAATAATTTCATTTCTAAAATTATCTTCCCCGAATATTCTATCCAAAATATGTACACGGATATAGGCGTTAGCGTGCCAATCACAATGCAAAAAAATGCTCCCTGTAGGCTTCAAAATCCTGTGCATCTCCTCAACCCGCTCTTTCAGCCATCCGATATAATGGTCAATCCCCCCGCTCCACCGGTCTTGAAACGAGCGAATTTCGCCTTTATCCCCCCAAATCACCTCATAATTCCGGTTACTGAAGAACGGCGGGTCGAGATAGATTAGGTCTACGCTTTCGCCGGCCATTTTCTTCATTATTTCTAAATTATCGCCTAAAATCAATTTGTTAACGCACATTTGTAAACGGGCTCCCTGTTATTTATTACATTACAATAATATAAATCGTGGATATTGTGGATTACAATAGGGGTTACAAAAAAATATTGTAAAATGAAACCAC
>JAITUN010000171.1 GCA_031286285.1 Bacteroidales bacterium
CCAAAACCACTAAAACCTGATTCATAAACAGTGTAATAATTGGCGCCCGGAAAGTTGCGTGCCAAATAATTGTACAATGTTTTTGCATCCGGCGGCTGTGTAAATTGCTTGTGTTCTAAATGTTCAGTCATAATACAGACTGTCCAACTTTTCAAATGGACATCAATACCTGCATAAATGTTTTGTCCATTAAAATTAAATTCGTTTTTTTGTGCTTGCATAAGTTAATTGTTTAATTGTTTATAATATTGATAAGTAGTTTTACAAAAATAAATAATTATCTTTTGACTTATGCTTTTTTTCGCATAAGACGCTGCAAACATAGGAACTCACGCAGAGACAGAACGGACAATTCTAATAAGCTTAGTAGTACTTTTCCCGCAGGGAAAGCACTTTATTAACCGTAGGTTTTAACCTACGGACAGAGCATACACTTGCCCATCAACTAAGTCCCGCATGGGGCGACACTTCGGGCATCTCAACAGTGTCGTCTCTGCGAGACTTGGTTATAGGCGTATCCATTGTGAGGCTGTCTTAAAAGTCAAGGCATCCTTTTTATTTTTTAAGCCGCTTGTTTAGTTCTTGTTTTTCCTTGTATGGTATTTTTTTTATTCAGTCTATTTTTTTCGTATGATGTGAAGACAAAAACCATAATAAATACTTTTCGGGTATGATTTTTTACTTTTTTCTTCGTTTTTTCCTTATAATTCCACAACTTTCCTAAGTTAAATGCAGTGGCAAAAATACCAAAGTCCATTTTAATCATATCTAAACCAAAGTGTCGGAAGCGGTTGTATTGCTTATTTGTTTTTGTTTGCCCAAAGACCGCCTCAGGCTCTATGGATCTGTGGCTACGGTAATATAAACCATCTTCGGATGTAAGCAATTGTCGAGCATTTTTCCGGTATTTATTAAGTTTGTGGTTCACTTCTATTCGGCGATTTCCCTTTGCTTTATGACATAGAGATTTATGAGTGCAACCGTTGCAGTTTTTGGCTTCATAAAATGTTACGGTTGACTTATATCCACTTTCACTTTCTCTGGTTGATGTTCCCATATTTTCCATGTGTTGCCCCATCGGACAAACAAAATAGTCTTTTTCTTTGTTGTAAAATAAGTTTTGAGCAATAAATGGATTGTTTTTGAATGATTTTTTTTGTTCTGCATGAAACATTGGATATTTTACAAATGCTTCAATATCTTCGTTTTGCATAAATTCATAATTTTCTTCGCTACCGTAACCTGAATCAGCAACCACTTTAGCAGGCATTTTTTGATAATGCTTCTTAAAACCATTATGGAAAGGAATTAGCGTAAAAAAATCGGCGCAATTTGAAAAAAAATCAAAGTGAATGATAAACTGATTTTCAGTTCCAATTTGAAGATTGTAAGCAGGTTTAAGTTGCCCGTTTTGCATGTGATCGTCTTTGAGTCGCATAAAAGTTGCTGTCGAATCTGTTTTTGAATAACTGTTGCGAGTATTAAGGGTTTTCAAATGTTTTTCGTATTCTTGCAATTTTGGCAAATGCTTTTCTTCAAGTGTTTTAACTGCCTTTGCATCTTCCTTTGCGAGTTGTTCACGGTTCATAGCGGCAATACGCTCTTTCAATTCTTTGGAGTTAATCGGCTTGGGCGGTTCATCATCTGGCTGATTATCTTGCGCAATACCTTCTTCTACTTGTTTGAGAATCATAAGAATCTTAGCTTCAAGTTTTGCCTTGTTTTTTTCAACCTTTTTGCGCCATACAAAAGTGTAGCGATTGGCGCGGGATTCCAACTTGGTGCCATCCACGTAAAGTACATCCAAACTCAAATAGCCCATATCAACAAGCATTAGGACAATTTGCGTAAATATCTTATGGATACTATCTTTAAGTCGAGAAGAACGAAACAGATTTATCGTGTTATGGTCAGGTTCTTGCATCCCGGTAAGCCACATATAGTGAATGTTCTCCAATGTCTGTTTTTCGATTTTGCGGCAAGAATAAATATTGTTCAAGTAAGAAAATAGAATCAGTTTGAGCAGCATTCTAGGATTGTAACTGCTTGAACCACCTCCTTTGTAACTGTTAGTAATTTCACTAATATCAAGATTATCTACAATTTGACTAACTAAGCGAACAGGTGCGTTTTCCGCAATCTTTTCATCCAAACTTCGGGGGAACAAACAAACCTGGCCTTGACTGTATGGTTTAAAAACGGCTCTTGGCATATATTATATATTTGATTATCAGACGCAAAGATACATTTTTTTTGCATACAAACAAAAATTTTGTCAAAAAAAGGCTGCTTTGACTTTTAAGACAGCCTCTTAACAAAGTGTCGCCTCTGCGAGGCTTTTCTTGCTGATACCTTCTGTCTGAACTGACTCATTGCGTTAGCGATTGAAGCGGCACCCCGCAACGCATAGAAGCTACGAAGCAATGCAAATAATATTTGTAAACACTTGATACAATGCAAGTAAAGTGAGGAGTATAGCGGAAAGCGCGACCCGAACGTGCGTGGGAACTTGCAGGGGAGAAGGTGAGGGGAACGCCCAAAAAATATAAAATTTTAATGATTTTACCCTGCGCAAGACCGTAAGAGCATAAGGTAATTCTTTTATGTTCGCTACCTATTTATTAAGTTAAATAATTAAACCAAATTCTAATATAATCAACACTTTAAATTATTCAATGGAA
>JAITUN010000037.1 GCA_031286285.1 Bacteroidales bacterium
GATTGCGAGTTTAACAATATGGAACAATTATTTATTGGTTATGCACCGCAACTGTGCGCCGCAAAATTTGAAGATGGCAATAATATTAATGAAGCCACAAAAATGCAGATACAGTACTTGGTTGCAGAAAATACACAATACCAATTAGATGAATGAACTTGGTAAAAACTATTCCATTGGATTATCATATAAAAAATTGAAAAATGACCCTCAAAGAACTATTAAACAAATGTGATTTTAAAGATATTGCGCCATTCATTGCGCAGAACTATCCCGAAGAGGCAGGCGGAATGCCCCATTTTAAAATAGCCTTCGACATCTTGCAGCAGATGACGCCCAAACTCAACCCCGATTATCCAAGTTATCAAGAAATAGAACTCAGTGCAAAACTTTACGAAAAATGGGAAAGAAAAGGCATGGAAAAGGATTATTACATAAGAGTAACTTGCGGAGGAGATTATCCGGAATCTGATTTGGCAAAGGAAATCGTCGTGTCGGATGGATTAACACTTACCGACAACGAAATAGCCGCACATTGTTTGTGGGAGATGACTTTCTTCGGTTTCACTAAAAGATTGGACGAAGCGCATCAATATAAACATAATACAGGAGTTGATACTTCAAATCCTTATGCTGTGGCTGCGGAAAAATTGCAGAAAAAATTGCAAAAAAATCAAGAGAAACGTATTAAACAACTTGAACGAATGGCAAAGGTTGAAAATACCATCCGGGAATTAACCGCCGATACAAACTTTACAAGAGAAGAATTGCAATATCTGTTCAAAACCAACCTGATCTATGAAGACAAGTATCACTCCTGCGCCTACAACGTTCAGCAACGCATTGAGTATTTGATTGATTTGTTTTCAAATTATCAAACAAAGGATTTCTCAAACTTTACCCATTTTCTAGTGGTGTTCCGAACCTCTTCGGCTTTTCCGTTAAGTACGACAGAGTTGGAAAAGATACAGGATTTTTTCAGCCGGTACTTGCCTGCCTCGGCAAATATACGATTGGGTTATGGGATTTTTGAGGGGTTGGAGACGGAGGTAGGGGTAATGGTGGTGGGGAGTTATTGAAAAAGAAATATTTAAGCTGTGAACTGAGGGGAGGATTTTTTTTATTTTTGCGGATTAAAAAGTAAATTATTATAATTATGGCAAATATTTGGAAAGTAGGCTCTCGTTGGAGTGAATACGGTGTAAAAGGATCTTGTATTGTTAGTGTGTTCCGCAGAAATAATGTTGTTTTTGTTGGAAACGAAACAAGAGAAATTTTTTTAACTGAAGTAAAAGCAGGAGATTATTTAGCAATTGCTGATGGCTATAAAATAGTTTCTGTTGCAAAAGTAATAAAAGATGCAGAAAGGATAGAAGATATGACCATTAAATGGTCAATAAAAGATAAAGAATGGGAAATATTAGAAGATTTTGAAGGATATGCAATAGGTGCAAAAGTGAAAATTGTTGATTTGAAGTCTGATGACCACTCAGAATATAAAAAAATGGGTAGTTTTTGTCAAATTCAACAAGAAGACTTAAGAAAAAAGATTATTGAAAAATTTGAAAATCAGGGCAAACAATTTTCTATTGACTCCTATACTTGTACCTTGTTATCAGAAAAAGGAGGAAAAATATTGGATTCAAAAACGAAATATATAATTCCTGTTTTTCAACGACCTTATTCTTGGTCGGGAGAACAATTAGAACGTTTTATTAATGACATTTTCAAAGGTTTTTGGGGCATTGAAAAACACACAAAAGATCAAGAACCAATGTTTATTGGGACAATGCAATTATCTGAAAAGAAATTTATTGACCAAACCGAATCCGAACAGCTTATCATTGACGGACAGCAACGATTGAGTACTTTTTGGGTATTGTTGAAAGTTCTGAATATATTATTTCCAAAAAATAAAAAGACTACGGAAATTTTAGAAAAAATCAAATTCAATTTTGAAACACAAGTAACAGAAGAACAACAAAAATATTTAACACAATTGTTCGATTTAACAGAAGTTGATGACAATGAAAACACGCAGAATCCATACTTACGCAATGCTTCTATTATCAAAAATTTATTTCATCAAAATATTGAAAGGGAGACATCCGAAAATAATGATGATTTTCCACTTGATAAATTTTTAGATTACCTTACAACACAGGTTTACTTTGTTGTTATTGAAACCTATGCAGGATTATCAAAAACAATTCAAATTTTTAACGCAATCAATACAACAGGATTGGATTTGAATGGTGGCGATATTTTCAAAATCAGGATGTACGAATACCTGACATCTGTAAAACACGAATATTCAACAGAAGCATTTAACAATATAACAAAAATATACAATCTAATAGACGAAAAAAATAAAGACAATGGCTCGCCCATAACGAATATTCATGAAATATTAGATATTTACCAAAATTATTTAATTGCACGATACGATTTGCCTGTTGTTTTGTTCGATTTCGGTGTTGATACATTTTATGAAAGATTGTTTGATTCGTTATTAGGCATCAGGCAATGGGAACATTTCAAAAACACGAAAGAAGTAGAATTAAAACTTCAAGAATTAACCGAAATAATTTTAATAAGATATAAATATCAATGGAAAGATATAGAAGCTATTTCACCTGAAAACATGTACGCATTAAATTCAATTTATTGGCGGTCAAGATATTGGAAATATTGGAATATGTTTTATACTTTATTATATGTTCAAAGTGATTTGCATGAAGAAAAACTTCGTGAAAATTGCGAAAAACTAATAGTAATGCTAAATAAATTATTCTTTGTCTATAGTATTGGATATGATAAAGCGGTAAATGAGATACATACTGCTATGCGAAATTTGAAGAAACAAATAGTACGCGACTCTTTTGATAATTCTATGAAGACTATAAAAGAAAAATTAACCCCTACTCATAAAAATTGGACAGAAAATGAATTAAATAAGAATATCGCTTATAATGCAAAGAAAAAAAATCTCATTTGTTTATTATCAGCATATTTAGATGAAAAAGATAAAGTTATAAGCATAAACGATTTGAAGAACAAACTATTTGAAACTTGGTTTGACATTGAGCATATTCACGCAAACGGAGATGAAACAATCGAAGTTGATGAAGTATTACAAAATGGAATCGGCAATTTAGTAATGCTTGAAGCAGAAATAAATCGTTCAATTCAAGATAAACCATTTGAAGTGAAAAGAGAAGAATATGAAAGGAGCAAGTATTTTTCTATCAAAGAAATAGCAAAAAAAGAAAAATGGACAGAAAATGAGATAAAAGAACGCAGTGACTGTGAGGTAAAAAAAATATTGGAATATTTATACAATTAAAACAAAAAAAACTATGCAAAAAGAAGAAATCGAAGCCATTATTGCCAAATATCAAAATCTAGCAGGCACAACAGATGATGAAAAAGCAGCTCAATATGAACGTTTTGCTGGTTACATCGAAGAAAATATCACAATCTTTGAAGATGATGATTATTACGAAACCGAAGAAGATTTATTAGATGATTTTAATGCAGCAGTAGCCGAAATTGATGCTCAGTGGGAGGCTATGTTTCCGGAAGGAGATGAGGATGATTCTATAACGGATTTTTTGACAAGATAAAATCATTACATCTCTTGCCCCATTCTTCCTTCTATTACAATAATCAAAAAAATCACAGTTCAGACCCTCCCCGCGCCACCTCTTGTCGCATCTACACCTTACTTTTGCCGCATAATTAATCATTAAAAATAGTTTTATTATGAACAAAAGTAAATTTAACGAAGATTTTTTCGCCAATGTGCGCGAAATGGAAATTTGGAAACTCTTGTCGGACGACAGCAGTTTCGTATGGTCGGAAACCTTGATTGACCGCTATCAGGACAAAATTGACTGGAAAAACCTCTCCGGAAACAGCAATGTACAGTGGTCGGCATCCATGCTCGAAAAGTACAAGAACAAATTAGACTGGGAGAAGTTATCAAACGGGAATTGCCAAAGGATATTCTCTATCGAAAACCTCAAACGGTTCAGTTCAAGATGGGATTGGTCGCAACTCTCTTCCAATTCTTCTGTTGGTTGGACAATGGAAAAAGTGGAAGAATTTAAAGACTTGATTGATTGGGGCGAAATCATTGATTGCGGATGGAGTAACGATTTATATACACTCGAATTTTTCGAAAAGTATAAAGAGTATTTTCCGGTTTCTTCCTTACAACAATCCTGCTTGTGGATATCTGTTTTAGAAATCTATAAGAATAAATTGATTGAACAAATCCTTGCTCAATAGGTTTTGAGAAAGAAGGCTGTCTCACAAGTATTTTTTACCACAAAGGCGCACAAAGGTATTCACAAAGGCGCACAAAGGAACTTTTAACAACGTATTTTCGTAGTGTCCCTTAGTGCGACTTCGTGTCCTTTGTGGTTAAAAAAATCTGTGCAAATCCGCGAAAATCTGCGGACTAAAAAGTTTCAAATCAATCCCTATTCACTTTAAACCCAATCGGGTTCCGTGGCTTCTCAAGTTCTTTCTTATACGCAATATACTCATCAAACAGATTAAAAAGCGCATCAAACTTTATTTCGTTTTGGTCAAATTTTGAATGGGTTTCGCGAATAAAATCATCTAATTTATGCTTGAGCTCTGAATAATTTAATACATACTGACGGAGTGCGACAAAGGCACGCATGATATTAATATTTGTGCTTATTGCTTTTTGAGAATGTAAAATTCCGGACGACATAGCAACACCTTCTTGTGTAAAAGCAAAAGGCAACGCGCCTCCAAGACGTTTTTTAGATGGTATCACAAATTGTGACACCAGACTGTCAATCTCTTGTTCTGAAAGGACAAACATAAAATCGAAAGGAAAGCGTTCCAAATTACGCTTGACGGCTTGTTTTAACGCTCTGGTTTCAATTCCATACTGCTCCGCCAAATCAAAATCGAGCATCACTTTCATGCCTCGTATTTCGTGTATGCGTTGAATGATGGCTAACTCTAAAATGTTTTCCTGTTTTTGAATGATTATGCTATTCTCCATGTCTGTCTATTTTGGTTAATAATTCGAGCCGCGAAAATATAAAAGTTTGGATTAAAAACTTAGTTTTTTAAAATTATTTTTCTAATAATCAATATGTTAAAAAGCACGCGAAATATGCAGTTTTCTCCGCAGAATTGCAGTTTTTTAAAGAAAAAAGGCAGTTTTTTACGACTGTTCAAGGTCACAAATTGTGATCTTGAAAGTTCAATAACTTCATTTTTATAAAAATTTCAACAACGACATGTCCTGCCGTAGCTCCGTTTTATCTTTGCCGAAAATTTTAAAAGATATGACATCTGACCTACAACAAAAAATAGAAAAGGTTTTCAGTCGCAACGCACAGGCAGACGACCGCGAGATTCTGTGTTATCTGAAACAACTGCTTTATGAAACAGAACTGCAAAACTATGCCGGTAAAGAGGTGAGAAATATTGCCGAACTTGCTGCCGAAAATATAGAGCAATTGCATAGCGAAACATTTCAAACAGCGATCATTAAAACCGGATTTGATGATTTGGATGCGCGGTTCGGTGGGTTCAGCCTGGGCGAATTTATTGTGGTCGGCGCAAGACCCGGAATGGGAAAAACATTATTCCTAACAAATTTAGCCCTAAACATTTCGACCACAGTACCCGTACTTTATGCTTCGTTAGATGTTTCTGAATTTTTATTGACCAACCGTTTTATTTCAGCCGTTTCTGAAATCCCAATAACTAACATAATACAGAAAAA
>JAITUN010000039.1 GCA_031286285.1 Bacteroidales bacterium
TATCAAGTGTTTTCTTTAAGCCATAAACGCAAAATAAAACCGGAGGAGGGAGTGTGGTTTCAGTCGCATATTGATGGCTCTAAACATCTTTTCAGTCCCGAAAAAGTGATGGATATTCAGCGCATCATCGGCGCAGATATGATTATGGCTTTTGATGAGTGTCCGCCCTATCCCTGTGAATATGCGTATGCCAAAAAATCTATGGAGATTACCCATCAATGGTTGGCACGTTGTTGCGCACATTTCGATGCCACCGAACCGCTTTATGGATACGGGCAAACGTTGTTCCCTATTGTTCAAGGCAGTGTTTATAAAGATTTGCGCGTGCAATCTTCAGAATTTATTGCCGCTCAAAACAGAGAAGGCAATGCCATTGGAGGGGTTTCTGTAGGAGAACCGACAGAATTGATGTACGAAATGACCGATATTTGTTGCCGAATTTTACCGAAAGAGAAGCCGCGCTATCTGATGGGCGTGGGAACCCCTGAAAATATTTTGGAATGCATCGCGATGGGAATAGATATGTTCGATTGCGTGATGCCCACCCGAAACGGAAGAAACGGGATGATCTTTACCTGGGACGGGATTTTGAATATGAGAAACGAAAAATGGAAGTACGACTTTACTCCTATAGACATTAACAGCGATCTGTTTGCCGACCAAGAATATACAAGAGCCTATCTGCGCCATCTGTATGTTTCGGATGAAATGCTGGGACCGATGATCGGGAGTATCCATAATCTTCATTTTTATATGGATTTAGTTAAAACAGCAAGGAAAAAAATAGAAGAGGGCATTTTTTCTAAATGGAAATCACTTATTTTGCCGCAAATTTCAAAAAGATTATAGTTTATGAAAAAAATCAATTTTACATTAATTTTAGTGCTGATTATTACTCTATTTGGCACATCATGCGAAAAACCATTCAATATTTTTTCGGTTGAAGATGATATTCAATTCGGTTTACAATTCGACCAAGAGATCAAGACTAACGGGAATTTTGTTATCCTTGACGAAGGACAGTATCAAGAAGCATATAACATGCTTAATCAATTTACGACCAAGCTTTTGGCAACAGGAAAAGTAGAATATGCTAACAAGTTTCATTGGAAAGTCAGGATTATTAAAGATGATGCAACCGTGAATGCTTTTGCTGTACCGGGTGGGTATTTGTATTTTTATACGGGATTAATAAAAACACTTGATAATGAAGCACAGTTTGTCGGTGTTATAGCACACGAAATGGCACATGTAGCCCGTAGGCATTCCACATCACAACTTACCAAAGCTTATGGTATTGATTTGATGCTTTCTATGTTAATAGGAAACAATAAAAATGAATGGGTAAAGATAGCCGCTCAGTTGGCTTCGGGATTAGCTGAATTAAAATTCTCTAGAAATGACGAATTTGAAGCAGATAAATACGCTGTGATTTATACATATCCTACAGAATGGGATGCTCGTGGCGTGGCAAAATTCTTTGAAAAAATGGATTCGCAATCTGTAACCCCGGTTTTTTTAAGCACACATCCTGCTGATAAAGACAGAATTTCGGCTGTGAACAAAGAATGGAACTCTTTGGGAGGAAAGCAAGGAGAATATTTTGAAAATCGTTATATTCAATTTATCAACGCCTTACCATAAAAAAAGTTTTTTTTTAAAACCAATGGAATATTCGTTATTATATTTATGTATTTTTGCCGACAAATTTTATTATTAACTTAAAAATTTAAAAACATGAAAAAAACATTTTTTATAGCAATGATTGCTATGATTGCTTTCGCTCTTGTTCTTAATTCTTGTAAAAAGGAAGAAAAAGAAGAAGAAACAACCCCAATTCCTGAACCCACAAAAACAGAGTTGTTAACTCAACCAAAAGGATGGGTGCTTTTCTCAGCAACCTCCATGCCCGCCTATAAAAATAAAGATGGCGAAACAAGTGAAGATCTTTTTAGGGTTTATTTCGACGAGTGTGAATTAGACGACATTCTTATTTTTAAAGCTGACAAATCGGCAGAGTTAAATTATGGTGAAAAAAAATGTGAGGATGGCGATGGAAATGTGAAACCATTAGGACTTTGGAGATTTTTACAAAATGAGGAAGTTTTAGAATTTCGTCTTCCTTACTTTGAAGACAATGAAGACCAAATGCTTCTCCTTGAAGGAAAAGTTTCCGCATTAGATGAAAGCACATTAACCTTAAGAATACCCATTACATTTGCTGATAATCCGGCAAAAGGACAAGCTAAGAATTTACGCGGTATCAAAAACGCTAAAGGAGATGCTGAATATCAATTTATATTAACATTCAAAGTTGCTAAGTAATTAGTACTTTAAGTAGTTTTTAACCGATTAAACAATAAAACAATGAAAAAGTTATTTTTAATTATCGCTGCAGCGGCTTTTATGGTTGCCTGCACCCCAAAAACCCAACAAGTAGTTGATCCTGTTGAGGATGAAGTGGCTGTTGTTGATGAAGTGGCTGATGAAGTGGTTGCAGACCAACCGGCAACTCCTGCAAAACCAGCTACAAAACCCACCACTCCTAAGGAAGAGCCTGTTAAAGAAGAGCCTGTTAAAGAAGAGCCTGTTAAGGAAGAACCTAAAAAAGAAGAACCTAAAGCCGGCGAACCCAAGACAAATGAAGGTGCCAAAAGAAGGTAAAAGATAAAGATTAGCAAAGAGCCCGCTTAGTAGCGGGCTCTTTAGGGCTTGCGGAACAAAACAACAACCTGTTGAACAAGCAACAGATGAAGTCGTTATAGAACAAACTATTGATGAACCGGTAGTAGAACAACCAGTAACGGCCACTCCTACAAAACCGGAGGTTGTAAAAGAAGAGCCTGAAGTTAAAGAAGAACCTCAACCGGTTAAGGAAGAATCTAAACCAACAGAAGAACAACCGACGAAAGTAAAAGGTCGTAGGTAAAATTAAGTTTTTTCAACATTAAGCCCGTTACAAAACGGGCTTAATTATTTTATCAAGTTCTGTGGTGGTCCTACCGCCGTCGCATTATTTTACCCGCAGTTTTTGTCCTTCCCTCAAAAAGTCGCTTTTCATGTTATTAAGCTTTTTAAGTTTATCAACGGTAGTTCTGTATTTTTTGGCTAATCCACCCAAAGTGTCGCCTCGGCGAACGGTAATATATTGCGGCGAAGGGTCAACAGGCTGCCCATCTTGCACAGAATTATTAGCTACAGGATCTGTATTTGTTTTAATAACTTTTCCTCCTATATAAAGTGTATCGCAGGCAAGTTTATAGTTTACAAAATCAATAATTCGTGTGGGGTTAAAATGTTGTCCCAAATAGCGTGTTTCAAAATGGAGATGGGGTCCTCTTGAGCGTCCGGTTGTTCCGCCCAGCCCTATGGTATCACCTGCTCTGACCAATTGTCCGGGATTTACCAAGCGGCGGGATAAGTGGGCGTAATAGGTTTCCAATCTGTTTTCATGGCGAAGAACTATTAGATTTCCATAGCCACCGTTGTTATAAGTGGAAACACGAACAATACCATCAAAGGCAGCCACCACGGGAGTTCCTTCAGGGAATGGCATATCAATGCCCCAATGCCTCCTCCCTCTTCGTCTTTTTACACCATATAGAGAGGTGGCTTTATGTTTTGTAGGGTGTACATAATTTCCAAGAATCACAGTGTCAGGGTTAATAGTTCTATCGTGAACATAATGGATTTTTAATATATCAAAGTTGGAATAAGTACCATACCCGGGCATCCAATTAAAGTAGATGAACATCATGGATTGATCTGAACCGGTATCGTCCTCAAATTCATCAAAATCTTCTTCATGGTCTAACAAAGGCTCATTAAAAGACAGCGTATCACTTTCACTAAAAATCAATTGATTATTTTTGTTTTGATCCTCTTGCGCAGAAATTGTAAATGAGAGCAGCAATAGCAATAAAAACAGGTTAAATAAATTAATAGTTTTATGAATCATCCTTTTTTTTCTCGTCACTTTTTAGTCGGCAAAAGTAATCTTTTTTTTTTAAGTAAAACATGAAATTATTTGTGTACTTAGTGAAAATCTTTTGTATATTTTGTGGTTGAAATAGTTTAGAAAATATTTCTTAAAAAAATATGTTTATTTGCTGCCAAATTTAATATTATTCAAGTGTATGAAAAATAAAGATGAATATTTATAGAACAGAATTTATACATAACACGACATTGAACCCTTTATACTTTAATTTTCAAACAAATCTGCAGGCTTTCCAAAAACTAGGAAAGAAAATAAGTTATTCGCTGAAACACGGCTACTTTGATAAAGTTATTAAACAGCAAAGCGTTGAAAACAAATGGTTCACAGAAATAAACTGTCGTTTTGCTTTAGAAGCAATAGCCAAAATGGTAGATGCAAAATCTTGTGATGAGTTTTATATAAGATATAAACACTATTTCCAAGAAGAACGGAAATCTAAAAAAATTGCTGTCATATCAGCGGGCAATATTCCCTGTGCAGCTTTTCATGATTTTTTTTGTGTGATAGCAAGTGGAAATCAATATGTTGGAAAACTATCGAAACAAGATGCACTTTTGTTACCGGTTATTGCAAAAATGTTGATAATTATTGCTCCGGAATTGTCAGAAAAAATTGTTTTTGTAGATAAATTAAACAAATTCGATAAGATTATTGCCACAGGAAGCAACAATAGTACCCGCTATTTTGAATACTATTTTAAAGATTATCCAAAGTTGCTTCGTAAAAACAGAAACAGTATTGCCATATTAACCGGAAGAGAATCTGAAGCAGATTTGCAAAAATTATCCTCAGATATTTTTTTGTATTTCGGATTAGGATGCCGTTCTGTCTCAAAAATTTATGTACCCAAAGACTATAATTTTAATCTACTTGTTCAAATATTGCACAAAGAATCAAAATCTTTGATGTTACATACCGGGTATGCAAATAACTATGACTATCATCGAGCCATTTATGCCTTGAATAAAAAAGATTTTTTTGATGGAAACTCATTTTTATTGATTCAAAACTCATCAGTAGCATCTCCAATTTCGGTTATTTATTATGAAGTATATGAAAATATTTATGAAATATCGACGCAAATTCAACTTCATGAAGATGACATACAGTGTTTAGTATCAGGTGATTTCATTGAACAACATCCCATTTTTTTCGGAGAAACCCAAAGACCTTCGTTATTTGATTATCCAGACAAAAAAGATATTTTGTTATTTTGCATATCTTAAAACAAAATGAAAAAACGCGTTATTATTTCGATAGCAGGATCTTTGATTATACTAACCTCTTTATTGATGGCTGCTATTTTTCAACTTTATAAAGATGCAGAAACAGTAAAAAAAAGCATTTTTACTACCGAAGTTTTGAATGCAGGAACTGAGATAATTTATAAAATCGATCAGGTATTGCAGGAAGACACTTTAATTATTATCCCTGCAGTAAAAGATTCTGCTGAGAGTACAAATTCAGCTTTGTATCAAAAGCATGCAAAAAAATTCATTTTAGAACCTGCACGATTTCAACCTATTGGCGTTATCCATTCCACTATTAATTATATGCGTAATAATGTGGTTTTTACAACTTATGATACTGTATATTTTGACACAACTCAATACAAATCGATCATCCCATACCCAATGCCCTGGGAAACAGATGTTGCAGCATTTATTGCTAACCAAAATTCAAAACAAGGAAAGAAAGGATTTGATATTGAAATAATTGATATGGATAGCAACACTGTGAGATTGCTTAATAAAGATTTTTTATACCGAATCATTAAAGAGTCATTGTTGGAGCAAAATATTTCTGCCGATTTTGAATTTGCACTCTATAATGCATATACAACAGAGTTTGTAGTTCAACCAAGAGAAGCAATGAAAGAAAAATTATTAAGAAGCGAATTTATTTTTAGTTTAAAACCTTCTGATAAATTTTTAGCGCCACATTATATACTCCTATTTTTCCCAGCGGAAAGACTAATTCTGTTACAGCGAAACAGTTTTATTACAACATTAATCATAGTTTTTGTCAGTATTATTATGCTTATTTTTATTTTCATGCTTTTCACACTCTATCGTCAAAAGAAAATTTCTGATATCAAAAATGATTTTATCAACAATATGACCCATGAATTTAAAACGCCCTTGTCAACCATTACTTTGGCCTGCGAAGCGCTTTCCGGAGAATTAATGAGCTCAAATAAAAAAAATAGAGATGCATATATTTCCATTATTACAGATGAAAATGAACGATTAAAAATGATGGTAAACAATATTCTCCAATTAGCGCAACTCAAAAAAGGACAAATCAATCTATTCTTAGAATCATGCAATATACATGAATTGATATCCCACATTTGCGATAGTTTTTCTTTACAGATTAAAAGTAATCGAGGCGAACTTTACCAGTATTTGTTTGCGGAACATTACACGGTGATGATTGACAAAATGCATATTCAAAATGTGATTGTTAATTTAATTGAAAATGGTATCAAATACTCAAATGAGAACCCAAAAATAGCCGTACGTACTGAAAATGACAAAAAAAATATACTCATTAGCATCTCTGATAATGGAATTGGAATATCTAAAAAAAGTATTAAATATATTTTTACTGATTTTTATAGAATATCTACAGGAAATATACACAACCAAAAAGGGCAAGGTTTAGGTTTGGCTTATGTTAAAAAAATCATCAATTTGCATGGAGGAACTGTTTCAGTTGTAAGCGAAATTGACGAGGGAAGCAAATTTTGTATTTCTTTGCCAGTTAAATAAGTATAATTTTTAAACAAAAAAATATGAACACTAACGCAAGAATTTTATTAGCTGAAGACGATGTTAATTTGGGCAAAGTATTAACATTGAACTTAGAGGCTGTGGGTTATACTGTCCATCATGCCGGAAACGGAGAAACTGCCTACGAGCTTTTCTGCACTTCTGATATTGATGTTTGTCTTATTGATGTAATGATGCCCCTAAAAGACGGTTTTACATTAGCTAGAGAGATTCGAAAATTAGACAAAAAAGTGCCTATTGCTTTCCTTACAGCAAAAAATATGGATGAAGATGTTTTGGAAGGTCTTTCTATTGGAGATGATTATATTACTAAACCTTTTTCAATGGATGTGTTGCAAGCGCGTTTGCAAGCGCTATTGAGAAGAACTTTACCTGAAACTTCGGAACAACACCAATCTATCAAGATTGGAAATATAACTTTTGAAGTTGAACACCAAAGACTTTGGATTAACGGCGAAGAAAAAAAATTAACAACAAGAGAAACAGAACTTTTGATAATGTTGGTAAATAAAAAGAACGACATTTTGGAACGAGGTTACGCACTCAAAAAAATTTGGGGCGACGACAGCTACTATAACGCTCGTAGTATGGACGTTTATATCACCAAACTACGTAAACTATTCTCCTCTGAAACAAATGTTCAAATTATTAATATTCACGGAATTGGATTTAAGTTGGTAATGTAATGTGGCGTGCATATTTGATTATGCAAAGATTGCTACTGAAATGTTATTAAATTCAGTATTTGATATAGATTAATTTTTAAAGATAATTGTACCAAAAAAAAGGAGTATTATGAATTATAATGCTCCTTTTCGATTCTATTTCTCTGAATGTTACAAAATATGTATTGTTCTGCAACAGTTCCGCGAAAATATAACAGATTAAAATAGAAATTGACGTTTTTTTGAAAAATGGCACAAAAATGGCGCAAACGTTAAAAATCTATTTTTTTCTTAATCTATCGTAAATCGAATAGGCATCTGATAAAAACAACGTACCAGTTTTCCCATTTGCTTTCCGGGTTTCCACTTAGGCGACAGTCTTACTACGCGAAGAGCTTCCTGATCAAGGAGAGGATCAACCCCCGCTAGAACTTTCACATTGCTAATTTCTCCGTCTTTCTCTACAACAAACTCAATCATAACTTGTCCCGATATCCCTTTCTCTCTGGCTTCTGCCGGATAAATTAATTTGTCTCTAAGAAATTGATAGTAAGCGTTAAAACCTCCGATGGGTTCGGGCATCTCTTCTACATAACGCAAGGGCGGTTCCGCTTCTTTTACAGATATTTTTTGATTTCCGTTGTCTTCTATAGTAACATCAACATCATACGTAATCTCTTCATCTGAGTCCGAAACCATGTTTTCTAAATTTATCTGAAGCTCTATTTCTTTGGTTTCCTGTGGTTTGTTGTTGCAATTAAGCATAAGTAGAAGTGCAATAAAAGGCGCTACAAAGCCAATTTTGGCGAGCGCCCATCTTGAATAATGATGGTTTTTTAACATTTTGAAACGATTTTTGGTTAGTAGATAGTTGAAATGATGACCGAGCATCCACTCGTTGGGTAATGTGAGTTGACGAAGCAACAGGTTGAGATAGGCGCCTGTCTCAATTCCTTGTTGCAACACCCGATGATCTGCCATATATTCGTGAATTACTTGTAAGGAACGCTTATACATCAACAAGATAGGGTTGAACCACAGCAGAATCCCCACTATCTCCATAAAGACCAAATCCCACGAATGTCGCTGCCGCACGTGAATCTGCTCGTGCAAAACAATCTGCTCACGGTCTTCTTGATTATAAGCCTCTGAATTGATAAAAATATAGTTGAAAAATGAAAAAGGAGCAATATTTTCATCATATTCAACAAAAATATATTTCCCTACTCTTTTTCCTTTAGATTTAATTATTAACAAACTGATTTTAATTATTTTAATGATAAACAGAAGGGTGAAAAAGAGCACCCCTGCCAAATAGATTCCCAAAAACAGGTTGGCGATATTCCAATGGGAACTGTTTTGTGCATACACCGTAAATTCAGGAAGTTGGATGTAAGTTACCACTTCCATAATATTGGAACCGGTTTGTGATGCGCCGATTACCGGTATTCGTATAAACGGAATAACCATCGAGAGGAGCATCGCGAACAACAGATAGAATCTGTTGAATTGATGAAACGATTCTTTCCGCAGGAAAAAATAATAGATAGCGTAAAAAACTATGCTTGAAATGGTGGCGATTAAAAACTGTTTTTCCATATTATTCGTTTATAAGTTCTTTTAATTCCTCCAGATCATTTAGAGTTAAATTTTTCCCATCAGCAAAGGCGGAGATCAAGTTTCGGAATGAGTTGTTAAAGTAGTTTTTCACTACGCCGGTAAGGAGTTGCTTGGAATAATCCTCCTTTGAAACAAGCGGATAGTACTGATGCGCCTTGCAATAGACTTCATAGCCTACAAATCCTTTTTTTTCTAAGATGCGCACAACGGTTAACACCGTGTTGTATGCCGGTTTTGGCTCCGGGAAGGCTGCCACAATTTCATTGGCAAAACCTTTCCCCACTTTCCAAATGACCTGCATCACTTCTTCTTCTAATTTTGTTAGTTCTTTCATATAAATATATTTATTAAATTATTGAATAATAGTCATTCTATAAGAGTGTCTCAAAAGTAATTTTAACCACAAAGAACACGAAGTACACACAAAGGGACACAAAGACGAAGTATTGTTCTTTATTTCTTTGTGATCTTTGTGAATATCCTTTGTGCGCCTTTGTGGTAAATTATTTTGATTTTTTTGACAATTCCTATTGATCATTGTTTTAATATTTGAATGATATATTAATCAACGGCGAAAATAAACTAATATTTTAATTATGCATTTATTTTTTTAATTTTTATAGATATTTTTTGTAATATATTGATTGTGATGATAAAAAAATCATTACTGAATATCCCCTTCAAAAACTACTTTTCCGAATCTGTCCTTTACCACATAATAATATTTATCAGCAAGCAACTTGATTGAAAAATCGGATAAATCATTTTCCAACACATAATTATATACTGGAATGGCAGTTCTATCTTTCCGATATTCATCATCTTTAAAAACACTAACCATAAACAACAATTGCTTATCTCTATACTGAAGTTGAGTTTTCGCCTGTTCAACAATCTCTTTGGGAATGGTAATGTTGTATTCCTTGTATCCGCTTTTCGATGCAAACAGATCATAATCAATGTTATTTGCTATAAAAACATCGCAACTC
>JAITUN010000212.1 GCA_031286285.1 Bacteroidales bacterium
TGGATTTCCGAACCCAAAATCAGTTTGTGATATAAAAAATACCAAACTCCAAGGAAAACAAAAAAACCAATTGTATGGTACACTTGCCATTTCTGAACGTTGTTTTGATATTTTAAAATTTTCTCTGATACCTCTTTTACCGACATGCGGGAATAGTCAATTCCTTTTAACAGACGATATCGATGACTGTTGAGCGGTACCAAAAGTATGCAAATTAACAGGAATATTAATGGTAAAATCATGTAGTAGCCTTCGAAAGAACAACTATACGAATGAAGACACACAAGTAAACCCGCAGGTATAGGGATAATTATAGAGAATTTTGTTGTCCTAATCAATTTTGAAAGAACGCTTTCCCCTTCGTTTTTCAGCATTTCTTTTATTCTGTTATCGTTAACTTGAAGTTTTCCTTTCAATACATCTGTTTCACTCCATTTATTTTTTATTTCATCTAATTCCATAGCTTTTACATTTTTGAGATTTGTTTTAATTTTTCTTTAATTCTGCCGATTTTAGTGGATACATTTGTAGCGGTAATGCCCATGATTTCAGCGATTTCTTTATATGGACGATCTTCCAAATAGAGAAGAATCAGCGCACGTTCCAATTTTCCTAATCGGCTGATGCAGGCATATAATTCTGCTACGACTTCATTTTCTTCCGTGTATGCTTTTATATCCGACGTAATCTCTACGCAAGTCGGACGACGGACATTTTTTCTATAGAAAGAAACACAGGTATTCAAAGCAATACGATAAATCCATGTTGACAACTGACTTTCCCCACGAAAATTCGGGAAAGCCTTCCATAAATTCAAAACAACATCCTGATACAAATCGTCTAAAGTGTTGTTTTCGTCGGTATAAAAAGAAATTACTTTGTATATGATGCGATTGTATTCCCGCAACATATTTAAAAAGTCCGCTTCTATTTTTTGTCTTTCCATTTTTTTGTGAGATTATAAATCTGCTATATTAGTCGTCAAAATAATGGAAATGTCACACTATAGGGAATACGCAATCCTATTCAGTTCAAATGTCCGTATACCCCCGTCTTCCATTTCCATCAGCAAACAGCCGCAGGCGTCAATTCCGATGATGGTGGCTTTTGTTTTTTGTCCGTCAATCAGATAATCGTGTTTTTCATGTAGCCGGAAAAGATGGTTGATATATGTTTCGGTTAGTGCAGGCTCTTTTTTGGCGTTCCATGATTCAAACGCATGGAGAAACATGCAAGAATAATCAACGCATAATTTTTTGATGTCTTGATGAAATCCCGTTTCATTTTTCAACGAAGTAGGGCAGGGGAGCGACGGGTGAAAATCTGTTTGGTTTACATTGACGCCAATGCCGATGATGGAATGAGCGATGGAACTTCCTATGATGATATGTTCGATTAAAATTCCGGCAATCTTTTTATTTTCAACGTAAATGTCGTTGGGCCATTTTATTTTTACCGGCGTATCGGGGATTTGTGTTTGCAGAAAATCCCGCAGGGTTACGGATACCAATTCATTGATAAGGAATTGTCGGGAAGGGTGAATGGATTGGGGTGTAATAATGATGCTGAACAGCAGGTTTTCTTTCGGTTTGCTTTCCCATACGCTGTTTTTTCGTCCGCGTCCTTTCAGTTGATAGTCCGCTTGAATGACTGTGCCGTTTACATTTGATTTACAGCGTATAAACTCCTTTGCAATGTCGTTGGTGGAATCAACAACATCGTAAAATTTAAAATCCGGTTGTATCATAAAAGAGATGCCTTTTTAAAGAACCAACAACATACTGCCTCGTCTTTCGATGCGGTCTCCGTTTTTAAGTTTTATTTTGAGCATGTAGCCATATCCGCCGGATGCGGCGACGGAGCCGTTGATTTTTCCATCCCATCCGCCTCCCGGCTCGGTGGTTTGATAGATGGCGGCGCCGTAGCGGTCGAAGATGGTAAATTCGTAGGTCTCAACTTCTATACCGCTATAAATCGGACGGAAAATCTTGTTGCCTCCCATAGGTGCGAAAGCGTTGGGAAACCATACATCGCTATCCAAACGTTTGAGCGGAGCAATATTTGAAAATGCCGTGTCAATTTTACTGTAGTCGTTGTTATAAGGGTTACTGATGGCTGTAATGCGATAAGCAAACGTTAGCGCTTGATTGGCTATTCGCATATTTATATCGGTGAAAAAGTTAGACCGTATAGTTGCGGAGAATGTATTATCAAGTTCATCGTTGATATAGCGATGGATAATATAATAGTCTAATTCGGTTAGAAAGCCGTCGTAGTGATTCCATTCTAAATTGGCATGATGATTTTCATCTTCTGTAGCTGTCAGCAATATGCTTTGCGCCGGTTTTTCAGCAGGAAATGCCTTGCCGCAACTGTCTAAAGCATGAAGGAGATAATGATAGGAGGTGTTTTGTGTATTTAAGACAGGATCGTTGTCAACAAAAGATATGATGTCGGAACCGGTTGACTCAAGGGTAGTAATGATATCGTAAGAGCCGTCCAAACCTGTTTCCGAGCGTTCTATTTGATATTTTTGTGAAACGGCGGTGGTATTATCAACTTCAAAACGTATTCGTATTGTATTATCCTTTACACTGACGTAATGGAAAAAGCTGGCGCCGGGTTCTTGTGGAACATAAACGTCTATGCAGTAGTAACAAGAGGTGATGATTTGCGGTTTTTCTTCTTCGCCTCTTTCATGTATGGCGCTGATTTTGAAACAATAATGTCCTGTTTTAAGATCAGTATAAGAATATTCCGTTTCGGTTGCGGGGAGTTCGGTATGTTTAACGAAAGTATCGCCATTGTCGTCCGAAATATAAATTTCATAACGGGTAACGGTCATGTTTTCGTAAGGTTCCCAAAGCAATTTTATTTCACTATCGCATATTTCATAGTTAGGGTTATACAATACGAAGGTATTTTTACAGGAGTCGGGGTAATTGGTTCCTGTTTCGCCGCAGTTGTCTATAGCGGCAATGGCATAAGTGCGCAGTTGTTCGCAGTCGTAAAGTGTGGTTTGTCGGTCGATCCAGTTGAATTCGTCGGGCGAACCTGTTCTTCCGAGTTCTTCCCAGCCGCCTGTGGATTTTTCGATATATATAATATAGTCAACAACATTGGTCGAAGGCGATTTTTCCCACTCTATGGCAGTAGTTCCGTCAGGTTCGATGGTGATGGATGTGATGGATGGCGTTATGGGTTGATGGTTGGAATAGGATATGGGATCGGTGGCGTTTGAAACGGAAGCCGTAGCAGATGATGCATCTTTGTAATAGACTTTATAGGAATAGTCTTTGTACCCAGGCTCAGGAATGTCTTGATACGATATATTGTAGGTGGAATCAATAAATTCCCAATCACTGTCAACTCCTGCTTTTCGATAGATGTGAAAAGCATGTCCTGTCCATGAAGGATGTATCTGATTCCATTTGAGTTGGATTTTTTCAGACGAAAAACAAGCTGTCAGGTAGATGGCGCTTACGGTATCCGAACTTAAAACCTCAAGTGCGCTATTATAATTCAAAACATAATAATCTGTTTGTCTGTTGTTTGCCCGTGCATCCGTATGTTCGTAATGGGAAGCAGCATAATCGGGGTTTTCGGAGTCGGGGATTTTGTTGTATCCCGGAAAATAGCTCTGTTGATACCACACTTCACTGTGGTCAAAGTCGGTTACGAAAGTGTTGGGAATCCATGTCAAGGTTACGCCGCCTGTTTCATCTACTACGATTTGCGTTATTTCGGGTCCTTGTGGAATATAAACATCCACACAATAGTGGCAAGAGGTGATGATTTGCGGTTTTTCTCCGATTTCTCTTTCATGTATGGCTCTGACTTTGAAGCAATAACGTCCTATTTCAAGGTTGATAAAAGAATATTCCGTCTCGGTTGCGGGAAGTTCGGCATATTTAACGAATGTATTGCCATTATCATTTGAAGTATAAATCTCGTAACGAGTAACCGACATGCTTTCGTAAGGTTCCCAAAGCAATTTTATTTTGTTATCGCCTGTTTTATATTCGGGAGTGTGCAATATGAGGATGTTTTTACTGGAGTCGGGATAATTGGTTCCTGTTTCGTCGCAGTTGTCTATGGCGGCAATGGCATAAGCGCGCAATTGTTCGCAATCGTAGAGTGTAGTTTGTTGGTCGAACCAAAAAAGTTGATCAGGCGAACCTGTTTTTCCGAGTTCTTCCCAATTACCTGTAGTTTTTTTGACATATATAATATAAGTGGTAACATTGGTCGAAGGCGATTTTTCCCATTCTATGGCAGTATATCCGGTGGGTTCGATAGCGATGGATGTGATAAGTGGCGTTACGGGTTGATGGTCGGAATAGGATATGGGATTGGTAGCGTTTGAAACAGAAGCTGTTGCATCGGAGGCGTCTTTGTAATAAACTTTATAGGAATACTCTTCATACCCCGGCACAAGGATGTCTTGATATGATGTGTCGGAAGTGGAATCAAGAAATTGCCACGTGCTGCCAAGACCTGCTTTTCGATAGATATAGAAATCATCTCCCGTCCATGAAGGATGTATTTTATTCCAGTTGAGTTGGATTTCATCGGGAGAAAAACAAGCTGTCAGGTAAATAGCGCTTACGGTGTCTGATATAAAAGTTTCAAGATTACTATTATAATTTACAACATAAAAGTCTGTCTCTCTGTTGTTTGCCCGTGCATCCGTATGTACGTAATAATAAGCAGTATAATCGGGATTTCCGGAATTAGGGATTTTGTGGAACCCTTGCACATAACTTTGTTGATACCACACTTCACTGTGGTCAAAATCGGTTACGGAAGTATTGGGAGTCCACGTCAAGGTTACGTTGCCTGTTTCATTTACTACGATTTGTGTTATTTCCGGAGCTGCCGTCTGTGCAAAAGCGTTATACAAAAAAACAGCCAGCAACACGGTAAATATGATGTATCTTTTCATGATCATAAAAAATGTATTTGATAAATTATACCATATATAATATGTTTTGCAAAGATATAAAAAAAAAATGTATTTTTGCAAAACATTAAATTAATTTGTAATATAATGAATGACAACTATATAGGAGAAATCACATCTCCATTGAATACGGTTAAGGAGTTGAAGGCGACGGAACGGACGCGACATGTTTGCGACACCCGTTG
>JAITUN010000007.1 GCA_031286285.1 Bacteroidales bacterium
TTCTGCAAAAATGAAAAAAAATACCCTCCCCCGCTGGGGGAGGATTAAGGGGGTAGAAAAAGAGTAGTAAATAATGAGTAAATAATCAAAACCTAAAATATTATTAACCAAAAATCTTACTTTTATGAAAGAAAAAAAAACATTTTTAACAAAGTTGAAAAAATACTTGAAAATTGGGTGCTTGCTGCTGGTGTTGGGAGGAGCGGGGGTAGTGGGGGTGGCACAAACCAAAATTATTGATTTGAAACAATATTTTCAAACAGATGATATTTGGAAATGTGATATTTATGGAAATAATAGTAAGCGATACCCAGGAGTAACGAGTAATTGTAACAAATACGAAATAATAAAAAATTTAGGCTGTGGGATGGCTTCTGCAACAATGATTGCTTCTGCAAAAGGCAGTAGTTGGACTCCACAAAATGTAAATACATATTTAAGAGATAACGATAAATATAACAAGACAGGGGATACTCCTTGGGGTATTATTCCGAATTTAGGTAATAGTGGTGGAATTGAAGTTGAAAATCTTTTCGCAGAATTTAGCATTACTGAAATAAGAAAACAAATTGACGAAGGAGATCCTGTCATAGTCAGAGTAAAAGGGAGTACAGAAAAATGTGGTCATTTTGTTCTTTTTTATGGTTATAAAAATGGAGGTAATCAATTATCCGATTTTTTAATTTATGACCCTGCTCACAACACTCCTGTTACAGCCAATTGTGAATATTGTGATAGAATGGTAACTTATTACAATGTTGCGGGCTATTATACAGGCCCGCACGATGAGGGTGGTGGACCTATGAAAATATCTGTATGTTCAAATTTGATACCAAGAACACCAAAACATAATGTCAATGGCGATTATGACTATTATGAATACAATGTTGGAGATGAAATTGATTTTAGCATTGTGAATGGTGGGGCTAATATTCAACCACTCATATTAATGTTAGAAGGTACGCCAAATAAATATAATATAGAAGAAAGGGCAAGTGCTTGTCATATTATTGATGGAACTTCAGCGCTTGACAGAGATATTAATTTGCTTTACACAAGTAATACCTGTGATCAACCTACTGATTATTGGTATTCATTTTCACCATATTGGGAAAACAGATGGGTCAAAATAATACCTCATAACACTCAAACTAATGATTGGGGTACACCTTTGTATGTGTATGTGCGCCCAAATACAGATGCTCCAGAAATTAGTAATGCTTCCATTAACCTAATTCCGATAAGCGGTGTAGATTTTAATAGCATGATTACTTTCGATATAATAGGGATAAATTATACACCTTGTACAAGTTGTGATCCCGGTTGTGCTTCAGTATCAGAATGGGGACAATGGGATAGAAATATTATTGTTAAAATTGGAAGAGTTGCAGGCGAACCGCCATTCCCTGGGGGTGATTCTGAGGCAATCGGAGATAGATTAAATGGAATACACGATCCTTCTATACCAAATAGGTATTCTTTTAAAGTGCCAAGAGCGTGGGCAAAAAATGACGGAAGCAGTTACCAATGGATAAAAATATGGGTTGGTAAAAAGAATGGCAACAGCGACTCCAAATATATTAAAATAAAACCTGCAGGGCAATTAGATATAAGAGATAATGACGAGCCTGATGATGCAATAGAGATGTCTAATCCCGTAGCACCTTTAATAGGAACTGATTATAATAACTGTTATAGAGAAAAGAGTACCATCAATGTTACAGTATCTAACGTTGAATCAGGTGATAAGGTTCAGTTATATTGTTGTCGTCTTCCTTATGAAACTCATTGTGATTGTAGTATATGCTCTCCAACTACAAAATTTGAAACTGATATAAAAATAGCAAGCGGCAATTCCGTTAGTTTTAACTTGCAATTGCCTATATTAAATGGTGGAAATTGGGCTGGTCAAACACTAAAAATAAAAGCAGTCAGAAATCAAACAACAGAAAATAAATGGTCAAATGATATTTATGTTGATGTTCGCAAAAAAGACAATGGTGTATCATATTTAACCCGGTGTGATTATAAAGAGGCATTTGATAATCCTAATTCTTATAATTGGCGATTTGCTTATTGGTGTGGGAAAGTAGCAGAAGCAAGTTATGATAACGGTAACAATGTAGTTATGGCAACAATGGGCTTTGAAAATATCACTTGGGGTATTGGTAATACTGTAGAGTATGATATTGGTGAAAAATGGATTGATGGGAAAAAATATATAATGATTTCAATTAAAGGTACAAACCCGGCAAATGTGTGGAATCTTATAACAGATATATCTGTTTGGCCAAAAAATTGGAACACAGGGAAAGCAACAAATCCTTTAAATCAATCTAATCCACACGTACACTGGGGGTTTTATGAAAGTGCAAAAGCAATTTGGGAAAAAATTTGGACAAGTTGGACAGATGCCACCACAATTGATAAAAAAGCTTCATATATTATCACCGGACATAGTTTAGGAGGTGCAATAGCAGAATTAATAAGTTTACATTTAGCAGAAAAAGGGGTAAAATCAAATCAAATTATTTGTTATGGTTTTGCTTCGCCACCTGTAGGTAATGAAAAATTATTAGAAATAGCACAGGACAAAAATATTCGTAATAGGATACATAAATTATGGAATACAGAAGATTGTATACCGAAAGCGGGAGTAAACGCACTCTCGCTTGCTCAAAGTATTACTGAAGGACAATTTACTCAAACTTGTGTTGGCGCAAATTGTATTCCTGATTTTTGCGCCCACGATATGCTAAACATTTATTTAGAAAAGTTAAGAACGAATGCATTAACATGGGAATAATTATGAAAACAATAAAATTTAGTAATAAACCAAATAAAAAAGTAAGTAATATGAAAAATATAATAATAATTTTAGTAAGCATCTTAATAACAGTAAATTGCTTTGCTCAAGAACAAGATAGCATTTATACAGGCAATTTAACAAATGCCACGCCAACAGAAAGCATTGATTTTGGTGATATAGGAGGACATTATAATGATGTTTTCTATAAATTTACACCTACCGAGAATAGCATTATTTCTATTATTTTGGGCAATAGACAAAATAAAGAAATCTTTTTATTTGATTTAGACAATCCGACAGAAGAATTAGCGTCAAGTTATAACGAAGAAGATGACGAAGATAATAATATTGATACTTTAACATACAATTGTCAAGCAGGCATAACATATTTAATCAGAGTTATTGATTATAAAGAATTTGGAGGAAACTTTACTCTCAAACTTAAAGATGTAACACCTGTCGATATTGCTACAGATATTGCAGGAATGATAGGTGGTGTTGTTTCAGGCGATGGCACATATATGAGAGGAACGGAATGTTTTGTTTCTGCAGTTTCAGACGATTGCCACTATTTTGTAAATTGGACAGAAGGCGGAAACGAAGTATGTACAGATGAAATATATTCTTTCTATGTGCAAAGCAATAGAACTTTAGTTGCAAATTTTGAATTAATTGAATACGAAATCTACTCTTCGGCAGAGAACGGCACAATTACCCCAACCCCAACACAAACCGTAATTTGCGGCGAAAATAGCCAGCCATTTACGTTTTACCCTATTGACGATTGCTACGAATTTGACAAATTGTATGTTGATGCCGAAGAAGTAAGTGTAAGCAGTAATAGCTACACATTTCCCAATGTTAAAGAAGGTTACACCATTTTCGCCACCTTTAAGAAAATTCAATACCCAATTACCTCCTCAAACGGTCTGCATGGTATTATTGAGCCTTGGGGTACAGAATACTATTTTTGTGGCGACACGATAATCTATTGTTTCGTTCCCCAATCAAATCCGGAATATGAGCTATATTATATTGTGGTTGATGGAGATACTATTTATGCAAACTCAAATTTAATTGTCAACAATTGTTATACTTTTATTGTAACTGAACAGCACAATATTCATGCAGTGTTTAAGAGAGTATCTTTTACTATTACGACTATTCCGGACGCACATTGCACCATTACTCCCGGCGGCACTATTCCGGTATTTAAAGGTGATAATCAAATCTTTCTTATAGAGATTACAGACGCTTGTTACGAAATTGATAGCGTATTTATCAATGGAGTTTTTGAAGAAAATTTGACCGTTATTATGAAATACGCTATTCAAACCACCGGTTATGGGGTATATACATTCCTTGATGTATCTACCAATTGTTCCATAAGAATAGTAACCAAACAAATAGAATTTAATATACTCTCTTCATCAGAAAATGGTACAATTTCTCCAGCACCAACGCAAAGTGTAACCTGCGGTGAAAATAATACATTTACGTTTTTATTTTACCCTGATTATTGCTACGAATTGGATAAATTGTATGTGGATGGTGTTCCTGAAAATGCAGTCGGCGATACCGCATATACGTTTTCCAATGTAAATGCAAATCACACCATTTTTGCTCTGTTTAAGAAAAAACAAATTGAAATTATTTCTTCAAGCAGTGCGTTTGGATACATTGAGCCCTCCGGAACAACAAATGTTTACTGTGGTGATTCTATAAACTACTGTTTTTATCCTCAACCCAATCCCGAAAGCGAACTCTATTATATTGTGGTTGATGGTGATACTATTTATGCAGACCAAATTACCAACAACTGTTATACTTTTGAAAATGTAACCGAACCGCACAATATACATACTGTATTTAAGAAAATAACCTTCACCATTTTTGCTGAAGCAGACACTCATAGTACGATTACACCGAGTGGTTTCATTACGATAGATAAAGGCGAAAGTTTCACCTTTACAAATATTATTGTTACCGACAATTGCTACGAAATTGAGAGTGTATTTATTGATGGCTCTATTGACACAGATGCGACGAATAGTGTGAGTTGGTTTCACGAATATACATTCCCCAATGTAACATTCGATCGCTCCATTCGTATATCAACACAACAAAAGGAATTTGAGATACTCTCTTCATCCGAGAATGGTACTATTACTCCAACGCCAAAGCAAGACGTAATCTGCGGTAAAAATCAAACATTTACGTTTTCTCCTCTTGATGATTCCTACGAATTTAATGGATTATTTGTTGATGACCTTCCGGCAGTTGCATTGGGCGATACTGCATATACATTTACCAATGTTACAGAAAATCACACCATTTTTGTCAAGTTCAAGCAAAAACCATTAACTACCTACACCATTTATCCTTCTGCAGGTCTGCACGGACAAATAGATCCAAGCTATGCAATTTCGGTAGAAGAAGGCGAAAACCAACAATTTTGTTTCTATCCCGAAATTGATTATGTTGTTAATTATGTGATGATTGACGATACAATTGTTCATTCCGGAGATACCACTTGCTATACCATAGAAAATGTGATGGCAGACCATACTATCTATGTATCATTTTGTAAAAAAACAAGCATTGAAGATGTTGAACCTTCATTTATTAAGATTTATCCAAATCCTGTTGATAATCTGCTTATTATTGAATGTTCGGAACTGAAATTTGGCGACAAAATAGATATTTTTGATGTGTCAGGCAAATTGGTGCTTTCGTTAAATATTAACGAAACCAACAAGGTAAGTGTTGATGTGGGCGGCTTAAATTCAGGAACATACATTTTCAAAATCGGACATCTTAATGGAAAATTTGTAAAAAAATGAAAAAAATAATCCTCATAGTAGCGATTTTGATAGTATGTGCATTTCAAAGTTGGGCACAAGATACCATCACTCTAAAACCAGAGGTTTGCGCTGACTATCCCTTTTTTCCATATAGAAAATGTAATGGTTTGACAATACAATGCGTAGCAGGTTGGCAAATTGTTGATACCTGTGAAAAAAACGGTAAGGTTTATATTTATTGTGTTGATCTTCGTGTTCAAGATAATCCTGTTCAGTATGAACCACCTGCAACGCTTTGTCAGAACAAAAAACTTTATTTTTGCAACGATATTATTGATGGTGCGGCTTATTTATTAGGAATGCATTCTAAACAATGCTATGCGCCATCTACAAATCCGGAACTTTGTGATACTAAAATGATTTTGAATTTTGAAGTTGTACCAATGTATGAATATACTATTAAAGACACTATCTGTTTGGGAGAACCTTATATTGCAAATGGATTCGGAATTGATACAAATGAATTAGACCATGTGGGATTATATGAGCGCACAATAAATCCGGGAACATATTGTTGCAATTGTGACAGTATCATTAAGTTAGAACTTACTGTTCTTCCACCGAAAGAGACTAATATATACGCTGATATTTGCGAAGGAGATGATTATTTAGAGAATGATTTTACTGTAATTAAACCGGGAACAGGATGGTATAAAATTTATAAGTTTGGAGGTACAAGTGTTGAGGGGTGCGATAGTACTACCATTTTGTACTTAACCGTTCATAATGCTGCCGATACTTTGGATATACCTGTCTGCAAAAAAGATTTTCCATATATTTATTATAGACCTTCGGATAGCCTGCAATTTGAATTTCGAACCGCGGGGTTGTATCTCATTGATAGTTCTTCTGTTGGATTATGCGGTTTGAAAGAGTATGTGAATCTTACTGTGTTACCATACGACTCCATATATTCTTATAGGGATCTTTGTCAGAATGATACGTCTAATTTTTACAACCATATAATTATCGGTGCGGATTTTCCATTAGGAAGAGATACACTACGTTATTGGGTGCCGTCTGATCCGGGTAAATGTGATTTGTTAAGGATTTTGTGTTTAAATATTGTTCCGGCGTATAACGATACTATTCCCGCTGAAATCTGTATGGGTAAAGAATATCATGGCTATGGATTTCATATGTATAACAACAATGAGGAAGGAATTCATTATTACACTAATTATGATTTGAGTACTGTTTGTTATAGTTGCGATAGCATAATAACCTTAAAACTTACCGTTTTTCCGGTTAAAAAGACTGAAATTGAAGACTATATTTGTGAGGGAAATGATTATTTGGCTAACGGTTTTGAGATAATCAATCCGGAAAAAGGTGATCGTTTCTACTATAAATATGATGATAAAACTGTTAATGGTTGTGATAGCACTACTATTTTGCATTTATGGGTTTTTCAAGCGGGTGAAAATATCGAGCTTCCTCCTGCTGAAATTTGCGAAGGTAATGTTTATAAAGCAAATGGATTTAATATCAATGCCAATGAGGTAGGCATAATAGATACAGTAGAAAACAGAGTAACTAACGATGGTTGCCCATACACCATTACGCTGCATTTGGAGGTCTTGCCAAATCTAAAAATGGACACTCCGACACTTGTGCGTGAAATTTGCGGCGATGACGGTTATTTTCCGGTGAATTACAATGTTGAAACCGGTAAAATTGACAGTATTTTTGTCTATTTTGATGAAAAAGCAAAAAAGGTAAGATGTGAGAATTTTGTGAAACATAATCCGAACCATGACAGTATTTTAATTCCATTGCCAAAAGATATTCGCCCCGATAATTACTCCGTAACATTGTATTTCGACGGCAGGTGCGGCGATACGACTTTTACGGTTAATTTCACAGTTTTGTACCCATCTTCGGTTATGGAACAACGGTGGAATGATGTTATTATTTTGAAAAATCCTGCTTATAACGGCGGCTATAATTTTTCTTATAACGAGTGGTTTGTGGATGGATTGCCTGTTAATCCACAATTTGACAAAGGAAATTATATTTATGCAGAAAACACCACGCTGCAATTCGGTTCAGAATATAGAGTATTGTTGACAAGGACGGGGGAATATCAGAGTTTTTGCTCCTGCCCTCTTTTACCTATTAAGCATAATAATATAGGCTTTCCTCTTATTCAGTTTGCAAGTGGAAAAATAAAGATCTATTCAAATGAACCGATTGTGGAATTGAATTTAATGAATATTCTTGGTCAAACAATCAGAAATGGACATTATAACAATACAGAAATAGAAATTAATGTTAATTCAGGTATGTATATTTTACGGCTTACTACCGACAAAGGACAAGTTTACACAAACAAAATAATAGTACCACTATGAAACATTACTTACTTTACTTTTTCATATTCTTTTCTATAAGTTTGCCGGCACAAAACATTAAAGCCGTTCATTCTTTTAACATTTGGGGGCAAGGTGGATACTCAAATTTGTTTATTAAAAACAGTGAGGTTGTTTCTAATCTTGGTGGTGCTGGCGGTATTATAGGGTTCGGATACGGCTATAAAAATAATCACTTTATTTTAGAAGTTGGACTTGAATTTGATTATAAAAGTTCTTTGTCAAAATACAATGATTATAGAATGCAAGTGGGCAAATTTATTGACGAATACACAGATAAAGAGATTCCTATTGGCGCTACAATTACAAGTGAGATGTACCCAATTGTTGAAGGTGGATTGATTCACACAGATGGAGGTAAATTTGTGATGTTGTATAATTTTACTGATTTGCGAGATTCTTATAAAATCTGTTACCTTAATATCCCGTTGAGAATTGGTGGTACATTTAACGGTTTTTATTTTCTTATCGGTCCTAAAATCGGTCTAAATATTCTGTCTCATGCCGAAACAAACGGCAAACATTCTTCCATAGGTTATTTTCCACAAGATATTGGTTATTTGTCAGATATGCCACATCATTCGTTTGTCAATAACAAAGCAGGCAGTAATATTACCCGTTTTAATGGAAAATTGAATCTAAATCTTGCTGCATCCGTAGAGGTTGGTATAAATCTATTACTATCCAACAGGAATGTGCGTTTACAAGAATTGAGGGTTGCACTTTTCGCTGATTATGGTGTGCTAAACATCAATTCATCTAACTATATTTCTACCAAAAATTCAAACGGAGATGTTGTGTATATCCCTGCCACCGACCAACTTGGAATTGACCCAAATACAGTAATATACAATTCTTTAATAACTTCAAACATTAAACCGTCAGTAAATCCTTTCATTACAGGACTTAAAGTAACCATGTTGTTCTCATCTCAATGCAACTATTGCTACGGACAATTTTCAAACAGACGCACAAAATGGTGGGTAATTGATTCTAAGAAAAGATAGAATACCTATTTACATAAAACCAAGGAGAGCAAAAACTCCAAATAAAAATAGGCAAGACCTGCGAAGCCGTGAGAACAGGGTAATTTAAAAGTTGCGCCTGACACAAATTAGGGATTTAAAAAAATGAGAAAATTGTTATTAATTTTCATCGCCATAATCGGTACTGGAATTAGCGCAAATGCGCAAGATGTAATTCTGAAAAAAGACGCTTCAGAAATTAAAGCAAAAGTGATTGAAATTACTGATCAGCAAATCAAGTATCAATCCAATGAAAATTATGTTTTATTGTATCTTTACCGTTTTGGTAATTTTATAGGTTCAGTAGTTTCGTTCGGTAATAGGATAAAAATGGTTTTCTCATAAGAATTGTAATTTATTGATTATGTGGAAAATATACAAAATTTACCCGTTCGCTCAGTATGTAAAATATTAACAACCAATTGTTTATATCGTAAAACAAAAATAACACTCTGTGTAACTTTGTGTACTCTGTGTCTCTGTGTTGAAAAATAAAAAAATGAGGTAATAAGGTTATGGGTTAATACGTTATCATTCTGCTACTAAGGTTGTTAAGTTTATAAAATAAAGTAAAAATGAGGTTTGACATTCACAAACATCCAAAATGCAGCCATTAAATGAAAAGAATTTTAATGATTTTGCCCTGGGGAAAAAATATTTTTTCTATTGATAAATTAAAAAAAAATCTATTTTTGCCGCAACGATTCTATGGACTCGTTGAATTCTGGAGCAGCGTTTTAACGCTGCTTTTCAGTTTTATAGAATAGTTTAACTTCTTTTTGAAAAAGTATCCATAATTCATCAATTTCAATACCAATCTTCTGTTTTCCTAAAATTGAACGTAAAATATAGGCATTAGTGACATTACAATCTTCAATTATAATTTTAGAAGACTGTGATAGCCCTCTATTCATCATGTTTCGAAATGCTTTTTTGCCATTCTTGGAAATATACCCTATAGAGTTCAATTTCTTCTTTCATCGTAGAGTAAGGGTTAGTAAAAGAGTGCGCAAATATAAGTTACGAAAAGCCTTTTGTCAAGGGGTAAGTAAGGTAATTTTTTTAAGCCATTGATGAAGAAAAAATACTTTTGCCAAATAAAAATATAGAATAAAGAAGAAAAGAGATGATACGGAATAAGAATTATTACACAACAAAAATCAGATTACCTCTAATGGGGCAATTCTAACTAGAGATCATATTCTCACTCCTCACTACTCACTCCTCAATAATACCCAATCTCCCGCACCCGCTTCCTCACTGTGTCTTTTCCTTGAATCTCAATCTCTTCCAACCAGTTTCGGGTTTGGTCGTGCTGAGGGTAGATTTTGTCCTGTCGCATATTGTGCAAACGGTCTTCAAAGATTACTTTTTGCAACAACCCTTCTTTACTGTATTGGGTGTAGGTATATTCAATCATTTGGTCGGAGGCTTTGTAGGCGCGGCGGTTCACTTCATCGCCATAGTTGTCATACTCAATCGTAACATATTTGTAAAGTCTGTTTTGCGGATCGTACTCTTCCATACGCTCCATCAAGCCATGTTCATTGTAATAAAGTTTGTTTGTAAGATTATATTCGGAAAGGAATCGTTTCATTTCCAAAATACCTCCAATGGCATCTGTTTTATATTGAATTTTATATAACAATGAATCATTTAACCAAAAATACTCTTCGCATTTAAAACCGTTTTTATCATAAACAAATGTGTCTTTGGTTATGCTAAAATTGTTGAAATTAACTTCCAACCAATAATCTTCGTTAGCGTTTGGTAAATAAAAGAGCGTTCTTTTGGAAACGGTATCATTGTTATTATCCAATAAAACAACTTGAGTAAGATAACCGTCTGAGCTGAAATATTGTATATGCTTATTAGAGAAAATATACAGTGAATCTTTGTCGGAATAATAATAGGTATTAGTTTCTACTCTTTTCACATCTCCGAAATAACGGGCGCGCTGCCAGTGGTTTTTTAATGCATCAGGTACAATGATAATTTCGTTTTTTTTTCTTTTACAAGAGAAAGAAAATGAGATAATAATAATAGAAACAAGGAGAAGAAAAAGGGTTCTATTTTTTGGCATCTCTTTTTCTACGGGCTAAATTTGCGGGTTCAATCACTAAAGCATTGCCACTTAGAAGTGAAGATACACCTTCGGATTGGCATTTATGATCGCATTCAGTACATACACTGTTTGCATTGTAGTTGTCAGGTTCTGTGTATGTTGTGATTACTCCTTCATAGTTGCGCAACACCACACGGTTGTTTCCTTGAGTGATCAAGTAGTTGGGCATTACCGGAATTTTCCCGCCGCCGCCGGGGGCATCCACTACAAATGTGGGTACCGCATAGCCGGAAGTGTGTCCACGCAATCCCTCAATAATCTCAATCCCTTTTGCCACAGAGGTTCTGAAATGCTCAATTCCCATCGACAAGTCGCATTGGTAGATATAATAAGGGCGCACGCGGTTTTTTACCAAGTTGTGCACCAATTGTTTCATTACTAATACACAATCGTTAACCCCTCGAAGCAACACACTTTGATTTCCTAACGGAATTCCTGCATTTGCCAACTTTGCCAACGCTGCTTTGGCATCCTCGGTAATTTCGTTCGAGTGGTTAAAGTGTGTATTTAACCAAATGGGGTGATATTTTTTCAGCATATTCACCAAATCGTCAGTAATCCGTTGCGGGCAAACCACAGGGGCTCGTGTTCCAATTCTGATTATCTCTACATGAGGAATTTCGCGCAAACGCTGAATGATAGACTCTAGCATACTATCACTCACCATTAAGGCATCTCCACCGGAAAGCACAACATCGCGCACTTGCGGGGTAGCGGCAATATAGCCAATCCCTTTTTGGATCCGATCTTTCGAACTTTCGCAGTCTTGCTGTCCGGCAAACCGTCTGCGGGTGCAGTGTCGGCAGTACATCGCGCACTGGTCGGTAATCAGGAAAAGCACTCGGTCGGGGTAGCGGTGCGTTAGTCCGGGAACCGGCGAATCTTCATCCTCGTCAAGCGGATCTAACAGGTCGGCTGCTGCTTTGTGCGTTTCAAACTTGGTGGGGATCGCCTGTTTACGAACCGGACAATTGGGGTCATCGGGATTGATCAAACTCAAGTAGTAGGGAGTAATTGCCATTCGTAGCGTTTTCAACGATTCCTTCACACCGTTCTCCTCTTCGGGCGTCAGGTGTACATATCTCTTCAGTTCTTCTAAAGTCTCAATACGGTTTTTGAGTTGCCACTTCCAATCGTTCCATTGCTCATTGGAAACGTTGGGAAAAAGGGTTTTGTATGGGGTCATAACGTTTTTTTTATTGGGTGCAAAAATATAGGAAATCTTAGATATTTGTAAGTATCCCAAAAGTTCTACAATATAAAACATATTATATTTATATTTTTTAATTTTTTAAATTACAAATTTCACTCCTTTTGTACAAAACCTCTAAATTTCTGCGCTATTTTGTGAAAATCTGCAGAAAAAACAGAAAAATTGCATTTTTTAACATATTGATTATTAGAAAAATAATTTCAAAAAAAAGCGGAGCGTATTGAAATAATTTTATTTTTGCCGCCAATAATTAACCCAAAGAAATTTAATATGACAGAAAGTAAAACAAAACCCCCGAAAAAAGAAACTGTAGAAACCCTTATGGAATGGATGAGTCAAAAACTTGACGAATATCTAAAAGAATCGCGCGAAAGCAGAATCAAAATGGAAGAAGAGCGAAAAGCCTCTGAAAAAGAGCGAAAGGAAAGAGATGAAAGAATCGCTGAAGAGCGAAAGGAAAGAGATGAAAGATCCGAAAAAGAGTGGGCTGATTTTAGAGCATCTATGAAAGCCATGCAAAAAGAGATGGGCGGAATTGGAGAGTCGAACGGAGATATGGCAGAAACATATTTCTACAACAGTTTCGATAAAACTATGCAATTTGCCGGTCAAAAATATGACGCCATTGACCGCAATTTAAAAAGAAAGAATAAAGAACTTAAACTTCAAGGCGAATATGACATAATCCTATATAACTGTTCTTCCGTAGCCATTATTGAAACCAAATATAAAGCCCGAAAAGATGATGTAGAAGATCTACTGAGTTATG
>JAITUN010000056.1 GCA_031286285.1 Bacteroidales bacterium
TTTAGCATTACACCCGACCGTAGGGTTTTAAGGGTAAGGGTTTTAGCGTATTAGGTTTTAGAATGGGGGCGTTACGGGGGCGGAGCCCCTGTCACCAAAAAAGAATTTGATTTTAAAGATTTTGATTTTAAAGACCTTAAAGACTTTGATTTTAACGTCAAGGTCAATTGCCGCCGGGTTAATATAGTTTTTTTCTGCTCATACTTTAGCGCACCGCAGGGCAATATGTGTATGTCACGAAGCGATTGCGCCGCTATTGCTTGTACAGAATTTTCCTCGGCATTCTTAATGTCCGCGCGCGTTCAAGGTGGAAATCGGCTTTATCGCCGCAGTGCGCGTTGGCAAAATATAAAACGCTTCCGTTTTTCAGTTTGATTGCAGCCGCTATGGAAAAAAGATTATCGGAAACGATATCTTCCGACAATTCAACGTGTAGCGTGAATGCCCCATCTTTTGTTTCAACGGTAATTTTTGGCGGGTTGTCGATTGAGGGTGGTGGAGTTTGATGTTGGCGATAATCCAAAAAAGAAAATATTTCATAGTGCCGATTGAACCCGAAATTGTATTCGGTATAGGCACTGCCTTTGCCGCTTACGAATATTTCAAAAACGCCAATCTCCCAAAGTCCATGCATGCGCCGGGGTGTTTGTGAAACTATCGGGAAATCAATATTCGAAAGGTCGCCGGAAATAGTTGCTCGAAGGATAATTTTGTTTTCGATATTCTGAACCTGCGCGGCAACCTTTAGCCGTGATTCATTCCCGAACTCAAACAATTCAACATCGAGCTTATTTTCCATGGGATTTATCCTTTAATGTGCGTCTGAATCATTGTCATGATGTTTTGACTTTGTAATATAATTTTTGCGCATTTTTTTTGAAAAATTATTTTTGCAATTTATTAAGCAGTGGCCCCGGCGTGAGCCCAAGGGTAAAAGAAAAATTAATTTTTATATTGATTTCCGGATGCGTAACAATTTATTTTTATATTTGTTGCTGTTATTTGATTTGAACGGTCAAGAGTGTACGTTTAATGAGAACCGTATGTAAACAATAAAATATTTAGAATAAAGGGGGTAGCTATGGTAGAAATGTTTGATGTAGAAAATTTTGAAAAACGAATTTCAGAGAATATTATAGGTTTAGATTTAACTCAAGATCAACTTACATTTTTTGCGTGGCTTTGTGCTGTACGAGCTTTACCTTTTATGGGGGCATCTGGTAATTTTGACTTTTGGAAAAAATATGATAAGTTCAAACATCTTTATTCTGTTATAAATGCCATAGATACTGCCGCTGATACTCATACCGCAGTTTATCCTTACGCTGTCTACGATACTGCCAGCAAGGTTGTTCGTGACACTGTTTACACCATCAGCGGCACTACCCACGCTGCCGCTTACGCCGCTCGTGCTGCCGTTTACGCTGTCCGCGTCGCCGCTTACGCCGCCCCCGACGCCACTTATTCCGCCCGCCGCGCCGCTGCTTACGCCGCCCGCGCCGCTACTTATGTCACCCGCGCTGCAGCTTATATTGATGCAAAATACAGTATTAATTTGGATAAAATAATTTGTGAAGACCTTTCATACATCAAATCAAATATATACGATAAATTTAACAGCAATACTGATTTGTACGGTGAAACTTGGGGTAATTTTCAAAAAGCGCTTAAAGATGTCGGTTGTGGATATTGGGGCAAGTTGTATGAAAATATATTCAAAAACAGATTTCAAATTGATAAAGAAGCTCTGGAAAGGCGCCTGAGTGTGCCGCAAGAAATAAAAATGCGAGGAGCTAAAATCGTTGCCGATTACTTGGAACAAATGGAATTAACAGGAAGTGAAAATTTAAACGAGGCCCGTATCATAATTCTCGGTGAAAAAGGGGCGGGGAAAACTTGTCTTGCACGGCGATTACGTAACCCAAGCGCTCCGATGGCCAAGCCCAATGAAAGCACGGAAGGGGTTGACACCACAACATGGAGAATAAAAGGTGAAGACGCTTCATCAACCGTTAACGCACATATATGGGATTTTGCCGGACATGTTATAACTCATGCTGCTCATCGCTGTTTTCTTTCAGAGCGATGTTTATATATTTTAGTATACGATGGACGTACCGAGAGACGCAATCGAATCGAATACTGGCTTGATCATGTCAGAACTTACGGCGGTGATGCCCCTGTTCTTATTCTTGTAAACAAGTTTGACAAAAATAGGCCAGATATACCTGAAAATACATTAAAAAGAAAATATTCTTTTATAGTGGATTTTGTTCATTTTTCAATTGACAAGGATATTGAAATTTTAGAAAATTTTCGTGTGAAAATTTCCAAGCTTATACATGACAATCCAATATGGAATAGCCAAAAAATGCCATCAAATTATTATAAAGTTAAGAACGTTTTAGGAAAATTCTTTGATGATAAAATAGACTATATTACCAAAGAACAATTTTATGGAAAAGCTAATGAAAACAATGTTACGGATAAAGAAAAGCAAAACCATCTCCTTGAAGCTTTGCATTCATTAGGAATATGTCTTTGGTATAAGGAAATCGAGGGATTTGATATGTTGGTATTAAATCCTGATTGGATAACTAATGGAATTTACAAAGTAATCAACTGGGTGCATAACAATTCAAAGCATACAATATATTTTGATGACTTTGAAAGGATTTTTAACGATGACGAAAAAAAACGTTACCCGAAAGATCAGTTTAATTTTATTTTGGAGCTCATGAAAAAATATGAATTAGCATATTCAAAAGAAGACAGCGTAATTACAATACCACATTTATTAAAAGAGGACCAGCCGGCGAAGCTACCGGATTTTCCTATCGAAGAAAGCTTAATGATTAAATATGTCTCAGAACAGTCGTTACCGCCTAATACGGTTTGTCGGCTTATTGTAAGACGTCATGAAGAAATTAGAAGCGATGGTGAAGTATGGCGCTATGGTGTTGTTTTGAAATACGAAAAAAATACCATAGCTTTAGTGTACGAAGACGATCGTAATATTGTAATAACGGTGAAAGGTGGTAATAAAGGCGAGTATATCTCGAAGCTTAGGGAAACTATGAATGAGATATTCGACAGCTATAAATCTCAGAAACCTGAATTGCAATATAGAATCGTTCAAATAGGTGAAAATATTCCCCAACAAGCAATACGGCAAAGCGAAGATGACGACATATTATTGCCTTATGAGACTATCAAAACTTATGCTGAAATGGGGCAACAATATCTTCATCCACAATTAAGATTATTCATCAATCTAGGGCCTACAGCTCAAGTATTTAATATAACTAATAATATAATCAATGACAATAGCATAGCTAATAACAGCAATAATACAATTACCAATACCTTTAATTTTAACAACTGTAATATAAACTTGCAAGGTGATATTAATTCTTTAATTCGTGCCTTAGATTTAAAAAAAGATTCAGATATTATTGAAGAATTACAAGGTATCGTTTCTGATTTAGAAGAAGCGGAAACAGTTGAATCACCGGAGAAAATGAAAAAAAGCGGACTCCTCGCTAAATTAAGTCATTTTATTGAAGATTTAGGCGATGAAAACTCGCGAACATATAAAGCAATTAATGGCTTAAAGAATGGTGTCAAGACAGCTCAAAAGATGGCTAAAACATACAATGATATTGCCCAATGGATAGGCCTACCGCAAGTGCCGAAGCCATTTTTAGGATAAAAAAGTTACGCGCTTTATTTGCCGTTATTACTATTGGCAAATGCCCCATTAAAAAATTCAAAATTTAATCTCCGCCACCCGTGCTTTTCTGCCGTCTCTTCTTCCTGTGTTTGGCAGTTGCAGGGTTACAACTTTGCGCTGTTCGTTTGGGCCAGCGTAGTTTGTGTAAATTTCCGCCATAACAGTTGTAGGACCGGCCGCGGCAAATTTATGGGTGTCGACATAAAAGGCGTAAATTTGATGTTTTCCTGCTATAGCTTCTTTCACAAGATATTGTTCCGGTCCGTAGCCTCTTGTGTTATTGGCGCTTAAACGTTTGACGATGTTTGTCAGGTGATAGGAGACGCAGACGTTACAATAGTATGGTTCGTAATTTGGGTCGATTACGTGTAAGGTAATGTCAACGTTATTCATATTCCAGTTTATAGCCACGCGAATATCAACGGGGATATTCATTATTAATCGTTCGTCAATTTCTGAGATATTTAGATAAGGGTGTTTGGCAATCAAGCGGTTTATTTCCGTGACTACGACCTCTTCAATTCCACGGCTATCGCGGATAATATTTGCCGAAAAAGTTCTTGTGAGCAGTGAGTAGAGTGAGTCGAGCGCAGCCTGCGTCTCTCCGTTATCGGCGAGGGCTAAGGCATAGTCGCGGTAGCTTTGCGGTTCCATTGGGCGCCACTGTAGCACTTTTTTAGTAACAAATTTTTGGAGCTCGTATTCGCCGTATTCTTTGAAACGATAACCGAGCAATCGATAAAGTGAAGCGTTTTCAAATTCCAGTTCTGCGATAGACGTAAGTATGCGGAGCGCGGTTTCCATGTCGTTATGCCTTTTAAACCAGTCCGATATATCAAAATAAAAAGAGGATGAATTGGCGTAATCATCCCTTAATTTTAAGTATGTTTGGTAGTCGTCGGCAAGCTTTCCCGTCAATTTTTTCAAATAGTCGTTATCATTTTTAGTGAATTTGAGCGTAGTGATTGTTCCCTCTCTTTTCTCAAGCGCGGCGTCGCTTCCTTGCTGAGGCGAACTCTCGAAAAAAACAGTTGACGTAGTATTAAGACGAATGGGCTGAAGAATATTGGCAATATCTTGTATGATGCTAATAACTTTATGGAGGCCATGCGCTGTATCGTCGAATATATTTTGCAGTATGGCGCGGGTTTGAGCTTTGTTGTTTCTTCTTGCCGGTGTCAGGTTGGCTCCGGTATTCCACCATGTTCTTAGCCGTTCTGCCGCCCTCACCGCCGCGCTGAGCATATTGGATTCCGTACCAGCCTCGCGCAACCAATTTTCTCGCCTTTCTACTTCGTACCAGTATTCAACTCGCAGTTCCGGTTCGGAGGCTGGCGGCTCAATGCCAAAACGGATATAGTCATTGAGATATTCAAGTACGATGAGTGAAGTGTTTCGTGTAGCAATGCCGAATTGCCGTCCGACCATCGTAAGCTCGTCACGGTTTTTTTCATATTCCAAATCAAGCTCAGCGATTTTCTTTTGCGCCCATATTTTTTCTATATTTCCTTGCCCTACCGCTTTTTGAGCGTTTAATCTTATTTTTATCCTTTCTTCAACCTTACCATTGAAACCAAAAAGCAACGTTACCTCAGCGTCATTTGCCATAGAGATACCGGCTATCGAAAAAATATCGTAAACGGGCGTAGCGATATTCGGATATATCTCGCGTATGGCGTTTCCGTGTTCAGTTCCTAAAAATTGTAACGTTTCATTCAATAATTCTTCTTTTAATTTTGCTGATGACAAAATGTTGGCATTCACAAATTTACCTTTTGTTTTGCTTGAAATTAATCTCATTACGCTGTAATCGATTTTTGGGGAGGAAACAATACAATGTATGGGGCGTATGGATTGATTCATGTCAATATTTTCCAAAAAATTGGCGTCACTCAAAGTTGAAATACCGTCGGAGAAAAATAATATTTCATCACCGGTGATATCATTTAAGTTGATTTGTGAAAAATCGGTACCGCCGTCAAAGACCGCTGTTTCTAGGGCCTTTCTTAATTCATCCCAATTTCCATCGATAATCTTATATTCACCCGTTTTTGTAAATCTATTGTTTAAAAAATAAAGATGGACGTTGGTGCTATTCTTGTCGGCAAAAATGATATCCAACATATCTATTTCGCGTTGCAAATCGCGCTTCAGGCCGCTTAACGAAACATCCCAAATAATTGCCAATTCATCGCTCCATCGTTTCTTGCGCGGTTCTGTTTTAGGCATGGCCGTTGCAAGAAAATAAAAATATCCCTGCGCCGATTGCATTATCACTTGTGGAGTATCAATCGGCGCCGACAGCGCGAAAACAAGCGCGCGAGACGGCTGGTAATTTTCACGCGAAAACGAGGCGACATAATTTTCTCCTATCCTGTCAAAATGGAGTTCATTTTCAGATTCAGGCGTAATTGGTTTTTGTTCGCTTTTCCAAACGATTACCTTTACCGAAAAATTTTCGAGTTTGGGATAATCCATAGGTAGATGATAATAGAGCGATCCGTTTTCGAGCGGCAATTTTTCCTCGTAGCCGATAGAAATTGTACGCGTCCCGTTTTGAGGAAGGGGGTAGATGCGCGTGCGAAAATTATTGCCTTCTACTTTTTCGGGTATCCCTGAATCTATCACCGCTGCTTGTTGCTGTATCTCCTCAAAAACATGTGTTACCAGTGCCTTTTCTACCGGTACCGCCTCGCGCATTCTGCCTTCGATATCCAGTGCGTAAAACGTTACGCTACGTCCGTCGGGTAATGGAAAAATCAACTCGCCTTCCAATATTCGGTCAGTTTTATTTTTGAAAACCATTGTGTAGCGCGTGGCGGCGATATTTCCTGTTACCTCCACCGTTACATCGAGCGATTGTAAATAAACATCGAGGTTTTCTTTCCCGTCGATTATTAAAATTGGCGATGTGGGCTGCGGCAAAATAATTGGTTGCGGTACTGTGGCCGAGGCGGCAAAATTTTTATTTTTAGTATTCTGCGCTATTATCGACATCACCAATACGGCAAATAGAATTACAGCCGTAACAATTATTAAAGGTAATTTTAAGAATCTCATAAAATGGTTTCCTTGTTAATGACATGCATCATATCCACCTCATAATGAACAGGGCCGCAAGGAGGACAGCGTGGCACGTTGTCAATATGATGACCGTTGTCGGTAGTTTTATAGTTTTTTTACGATAATATTTGTGCAGTTGATGAAGCAGTAGTATAGCTGTTGAGATAAAACTGACAATGAAAAAGAGGGTATAATTTTGAACGAAGAACGCTGTCTCACGTAAGGAATGACGGTTACTCATTATCCAAAAAATGTAAATCGACGAAGAGGTTAAGCCGAGAAACACTGAGATGCCCGTAAGTGTACTTTTTATTGCGATATTTTCTTCTTCGCAACGGATTTTCGTAAAAACAAAGAAAAGCGAGCGGTATATAGATAATGTCATACCATAAAAGAAAAATCCATAAAATATTAAAAATCCCGCCATCGTATTGTCGAAATATATCATAAACTCAATATTTTGTATCCAAAACACACAAATTATCAAATAGAAAATTACTGAAATGACTTTCAACAAAATTTTTACTGTTTTGTGTTCTCCGCGAAAGATTTTATTAAAAATAAATTGAAACAAACGGTGTATCAATGACACGAATCCATAACTGGAAAATATCATAAGCACAAATAACATAATCACATCGTACAGTACGTCGTGGTAAGAAAGCATTATCCAAATGCCGCAAATTATCAAACAGAGAATCGATGAGATAATTTTTAACGGGGTTTTTGTCGCACTATTTTCTTTACGGTGGATTTTCTTAAATATAGCATAAAGTAAAAGGTACATCCATGATATAAATCCGTAGATAAAAAATCCCGCCAGTATCAGCCATAGTATGTCTGCCGCGGTATGAGAACCAATATCGTTAACTCGGTCAAAAATCTCCCATCCTCTGGCGTTGCGGTAGGCGTAGGCGCTTCCTACCGGGACGTAGAGGCTGGCATTGTTAAGATTAACACTTATGAACGCGCGAAAACAAACCGCGGGCGGGCTTCGCCGCCGGACAGTTATCGATGTCACGTTGGCGCAGCCTGAAAACGCGTAGTTTCTGATAAGCGTCACGCCCTTTTCAATGACTAGATTGGTAACTGATGAGCAGGCGTGGTACCACGGTGGGTGGTGATCAAAGCGGCGGTTCTCCATCGTCCCCCATCCGCCGATTGTAAGCGTATCGCCGCTCAATGTGATAGTCGTTGTACCGGATTCCCACGATTGTTCCGGCGGCGGCGCTATGGAAATATCCGCCCATGCCGCGACAATCAGTGAGAGCGCCAATATCGCGATTCTTATTTGTACAGATTTTTTCATTTTCTCATCGATTTCGCCAGTCGTAAAAAACTTAAAATTCAAACTCCGCCACTTGTACTTTTCCGCCGCTCCGCCGTCTTCCAGTTTCAATGTTTGACAGTTGCAGGGATACGACTCTGCGCTGTTCGTTTTGGCCGGCGTATCTTGTAAAAATTTCTGCCATAACGGTCGCCGGCCCGGCTGCTGTAAATTCACGGGCGCTGAAATGATTGACATAAACCCGATATTTTCCTCTTACCGCCCTCTTCAAAAGAAACTGTTCCGGCCCGTAGCCGCTCGTATTGTCGGCGCTTATGCGTCCGCCGATGCGCGTCCGCCTGTTGCCGTAATAACATTCCTCGCCGTTCGGGTCTATTACGTGCAAGTCGATGTCGGTGTTATCCATATTCCAGTTTATAACCACGCGGATATCAACGGGAATGTTTATTATCAGGCGTTCATCAATTTGTGATGTATTTAAGCTTGCGTCTTTAGCGATCAAACGGTTTATTTCCGTAACCGCCACCTCGTCTATTCCGCGGCTGCGGCGGATGTTACTTACCGGGAAAGGTCTTGTGAGCAATGAATAAAGCGAGTCGAGCGCTGCCTGCGTCTCCCCGTTATCGGCGAGGGCTAGAGCATGGTCGCGATAACTCTGCGGCTCCAGCGGCCGCCACTGGATCACCTTTTTAGTAACAAATTTTGCGAGCGCATACTCGCCGTATTCTTTAAAGCGATAGCCGAGCAGCCGATAGAGCGAAGCGTTTTCGAGTTCTAACTCGGCGATAGACGTAAGTATGCGGAGTGCGGTTTCTCTGTCGTTGTGTTTGAAAAACCAGTCTGCCATATCAAAATAAAATGTGGGAGAACTGGAGTATTCATCTCTTAATTTTAGATACAGCTGATAATCTTCCGCGATATTTCCGGTTAGTTGCCTCAAGTAATCGTTGTCTCTTCTAATGGGTTGAATTGTGATGGTTGGCTGTTGCGCTTCTTCCCTTCTCGCGGCGGAATGTTCCGAGGCCTCAATGCTGCCTGATCGTCTACGATGACTACGTAAGGTGCCATCATAAGCGTATCTTATGTCAAGCGTAGCGTCTCTTTCTGCGGAAGATTCTCTGCCGCTTGGTGGTGGTGACGATGGCGGTGGCGGCGGTGGTGACGGAGACCTCATCATACTTTCTGATCCCCTGCTTGATTGTCTGGCAACGCTAGCTCTCCGCTCTTCGAGCCTTCTTATTCTTTCATCCATTTCTTCTCTTGTTATTGTACCGGCTGTTGATGAAACGTTATCGGTAATCGTCCCGTCCGCCCCGCCCCCGCCAAAGCCACTGCCATGGGCAGTTCCAAATCCTATTCCTGTTGACCCTGAAACGGTATCGGTAGTCGCTCCGCCCCCGCCAAAGCCACTGCCATGGCTACTGAGGCTGGGCGGGGTGAGGGTTACAGGATCTGCGCTGGGATCGGCCATATCAGC
>JAITUN010000080.1 GCA_031286285.1 Bacteroidales bacterium
CACGATGCCCTCACGGTGTGTTTAGTTATTGCTCATCGTTTTCTCAAAACAGCAAATTTTGATTATCACGACCAGATGAACGAACTGATTGATAAGGTTTTAAAAGGTCTTATTTAATCTCCCAAATAGTTCATCGCACAACGGAATCCGATATAACTGGTTGCCATATCTTCGTCTAAGTAACGTCTTACACTCGGACTGAGATAATAGGCAGGGTCTTTCCATGAGCCGCCTTTTACCACGCGGGTTTTGTCGCTGATTAAAGTACGGATATTGGAAGGTTCGTCCTCATCCCAAAAGGTGTACATATCGCTTGTTCCGTAGGTTGCATCCGGTTCCGACCATTTTTTACTGATGTCTTTATAATCAACCAATAACGATTCCCAGTCGCCGTCTTTGTAGTTAATGTAGTCGGATTTTCTGAAGTTATATGAGGTCAGGTCTTCGTAGTCGGCGTCATCAATATTGCGTTTTAATATTCTTCCTGTAACGGGGTCTTTAACGGGGATTCCGTCTTCGTCAGTTACAGTTACTTGAAATACATTTCCACGGAAAGGGCTGTAATCGGCGACATCTTCAAAGGAGAGCGGACGATACACGTCTTGTACCCATTCTGCTACGTTTCCTGCCATGTTGTACAAGCCGTAGTCGTTGGGTGCAAATGAGCCTACAGGCGCCGGAATGGCGTATCCGTCGTTTGGAAATCCTGCAACGCCCATATAGTCGCCTCTTCCGCGTTTGAAGTTATCGGTAAACTGTCCGTAGTTTCTATCTTTCGGGTTGGATTCACGAACATAGTTTCCGTCCCATGGATATATTCTGCGTGATTCGATATTGCTTCCGTATGTATTTCCAATCAAACCCAATGCGGCATATTCCCATTCGGCTTCGGTGGGAAGGCGGTAATTGGGGATCAAGGTGCCTGTTGCGTAAGATGCTTTTTTCCCGTCTGCTTTTTTGTGAGGTGAGGAAGAGGTGTATAATCCTGCCGCATACGTTTCCGTGCTGTAGTAGTTATCGGGAGAAGGATTCAAGTCAAGGGCGGAGATATAGCCTTTGTCGAGTAGTCGTTTTTCGTTTACTCTGTCGGAGCGCCATATACAAAAATCGGACGCTTGACGCCAACTTACACCGACAACCGGATAGTCCTGATATGCCGGATGACGCAAATAAAGCGTAATCAACGGTTCGTTATATCCCAATGGCTCTCTCCATACCATAGTGTCGGGCAAGGCTTTGATATAAACAGCGCGCTGTTCTTTGTTTTCACTGGAGCCGAAAACCCGACCGAGCCAAAACAGATATTCGCAATAGTTATGATTGCTGACTTCGGTTTGGTCCATGTAGAACGTATTTACCGTTATGCGGCGTGGAATATTATCCCAGTCGGACATGACCTGATCTTGGGTAGCGCCCATTACAAAGGTGCCGCCCATAACAAGCATTAAATTGGGACCGCCCCCGTCGGGGTTATAATTTACGCGCTCAATGTTCCCATATTTCGGGTCATTGTAATTCCAGCCTGTAGCAGATGATGATTTCGGGTTACCTTTTGAACCCAAGCAGGAATATAAACATGTTGAAAGTAAACATATTGCTACCAATAATTTGAAACTTGATTTGATTTTCATATTATTACATATTTTTGTTATTATTATTCTAAAATTTTGGACAAGGAATCTCTTTTTGTTTATCTACTGAACGTCTCGATAGTTTACTTGGGGCGAAACGGTAGCCCAAAGAAATTTCATGAGCGCCTCCCGTTGCGTTGGAAAATTTTGAAATGGTTGCATCGTAGCTGTATCCGAATTGAAATCCCCGCAGATAAAATCCTATCAATGCTATTATGGCGTCGGGATTTTTAAAAGCGTTTCGATACCACATTCCGAATACAAAGGGATAAATGGTAAGGTTCATTCCCGCATTGATTTGTTGGGAAATATCTTGCCGGAAATATACCAAAGCAGGCGACAGTATTACTTTTGGCGGCTCATCCTTATATTCCCGAAATTGATCAAAAAAGATGTTGCCTCCCATGTGAAGCGTATATTTAACACGTAGCTTGCCCACGTCGTTGTCGTAAAAACTTACAACCGGTTGTGTGAGCTGATGCAAGGCAAAACCTGCGTAAAATACATCTTTATAACCCCAAACGGTTCCAAAGTTAAAATCGGGAGCTATTCGTGATGTATAGTCTAATTGTATTTCATTTTCAGGATTTTCAAATACCAAAGAACCCCAATCAATACTCCTTTGATAGATACCGGCGCCAAGTCCGAAATTGATACTTGAGTTTTGTGATGTCCGCGAACGATAGGCATACATCAAATGGGCTGAAGTGGAAGAAAGAAGTCCACCGACATCGCGGGTAGTACTGACCAAAACGCCGATACCTCCGCTGATGCCGTCAATATATTGGTCATACGACATACTGTAAGATGTGAAAGCGTTGTTCAACGAGGGCCATTGGTTTCTGTAATTCGCAGATAGACGTTTTGACATCGTTGAACCTGTAAGCGACGGGTTGAGATACAGCGGATTAGCATAAAACTGGCTATAAACCACCGCATCTTGTGCCATACTCGTTGTTACAGAGAATAGATTCAGCATCATCAGATATATTATTATTCTTTTTCCAATCATTCCCTTTTATTATCCACCTCGTTTAAAATAAGTTGCAAAGGTATTAAAATAATTGATTTATCGAACAATAACGCAGA
>JAITUN010000081.1 GCA_031286285.1 Bacteroidales bacterium
TTAATCCCTTTAAAATCAACTACTTATTTTTTTGTTAAATAGGATACAAAGATACAGCTTTTTATTGGAATTACCAATAAAAAGCTGAAAAATGTTACTAACAAGGGGTGTTGAAAAAATAGTGGACGGGTGGACGTTGTGGGAGATCTTGAAAGATATTGTCTTGAATCAAGTTCAGAATAATTCAGGACAGGATGCAATGACGGTTCTCAATTATTCAGTCATGGGGGTTTGAGTGGTATTCCAAATTTCAGGGTTTCGTGCAGTATGAAAAACTGCTTTTATTTGAATTTCATTATCCTTTTTGTTGAGTTTCATACCATTTTGAAGCCTCCGAGAGGTCTGTTTTTGCATATTTGGAAATTGTTTTCTTTGCTTTCATGCCATTTCAAGTTCTCTTTCCAGTTCGTCAATAACCATTTCGCAATCAAGTAAATAATCCGAATTATTTTTCATCATTGCATCCCGACGCCTTACTTCTTCTTTTTGCCATTCGGGAACAAAAGGTTCTTCTTCCCGAATATAAAGAGAAACAGGTCTCCCTTCATAAGCTTGTTTAATAACATCTATAATGGTCGGTGTTATTTCCTGTGCCGATTCGAAATGAAAGATTGTATTCATTGTAATATCATTTTTTATTTGTGCAAAGATACAACTTTTTAGTTACGAGAAAGCAAAAAAAGGCTGCCATCGGCAGCCTTCAATCCTCAATTTTTAATTATCTTCCGCGTTACCGTTTCGTTTTCGGTTTGGATGCGGAGGAAATAGACGCCGACGGGCAGAGATGTTATATCGTATTGTAGAGACGGATAATTATCCGTCTCTACAGGGCGAACACACGGGTTCGCCCTTACGGTACGACCCATCACATCAAATATTTCAATTCCTGTAGAGACGCCATTAATGGCATCTCTACATTCCACCCACAATTCTCCCGTTGTCGGATTCGGATAAACCCGTACAGACGCGGCATACCAAGTCTCTACAATCCCGACACCACCCACATAGATACTCAATTCCTTTGTGTCGCTACCTGCATCATTGGTTGCTTTTACAGTAAAGGTAAAAGTTCCTGTTATTGTTGGTATTCCTGAAATTACGCCATCTTCCGAAAGGGTTAATCCAGGTGGTAACGCTTCGGTTTCGAGCGTCCATAGTATGGTTGGTGTGCCTGTAGCTTCGAGAAGTTGGCTGTATGCAACTCCTACTGTTCCGTCCGGCAGTGTAGTGGTGGTGATAGTGGGCGGTATAAGCGGATTTACTATTTCAATTGAAAGTTCTTTAGTATCGTATCCCACGTTATTTGTCGCTTTGACAGTAAAAGTAAATGTTCCTGCTGTTGTCGGTATTCCTGCAATTACGCCATCTTCCGAAAGGGTTAATTCCGGTGGTAACGCTCCGGCTTCGAGCGTCCAAGTAATCGGCAAATCGCCTTCCGCGATAAGTTCAAAGTAAAATTCAACTCCTACTGTTCCGTCCGGAATAGCAGTAGTGGTGATAATTGGAAGCCCAGGTAATTGTAAATGTTCGGGCATATCCATCGGGTTTCCAAATAAAACCGGCAGTTTGCCGTTTTGAGTTATCCAACCATTTGCATTGGTAAATCTGCCTCCAAGAGTTCCGTCCGCATGTATTTCTTCAACAGAGATATCGGCGCCGTTAATAGTTGTGGCTCCTATGGGTGTCCATGTTGTATTACCTAAATGGTTCAACATTCCATCAAATGCAATATTGTTAGAGAGCGTAACGCCATAATTATATCCGTTGATACGTCCAATCATGATTGAACTAACTGAATTACAATTCAAAACCGGATTTAAAGCGGCACAGTTTGATATGTTTTCGTCATAACAAGAGCCTATAATTCCACCTATAAAGGAATTATAACCATCAACAGAAGCAGTAGCGCTCACCGTTCCTGTTGAATAGCAACTCACATAACTACTTCCGAAACCATACCCAATTACTCCACCGGCATCGCAAGCGCCTGTGGAAACGCTTGTTACAGATGCGATTGAAAAGCAATTGGAGACGCTTCCATTATCACAGCCGCCCACTACCCCACCGGTAGAACAAAGATGATTCATAAAGGAGTTTGCAATGCCGTTTATACTACCCGAAGAACAACAGTTTGAAAAATGGCTACCGTTACCGTATCCTGCTATTCCGCCGACATAAGAAATATTCATGGTAGCAGTATTTGTAATATCACCCGTAAAGTAACAATGTGAAATATTGCTGTTAATACAGTATGAGGCAATGCCTCCTGCACAAGATGTTTCGTTGATACTCTCGATAAGGGCATTTTCAATACCGATGTTTTTAATGGTACAGTCTAAAACATAACCAAATAGTCCTGCATCGTCAAAAGCGGCATTATTATTAATTTTAAGAGCGTAAATTTTATGATTATCTCCGTTAAAAACCCCTTTGAAAGGTTGATTGTCGGTACCCGTTATATATTTTCCAATAGGCGTCCAGCCTGTTCCGGATTGATAATCAGAAAGATCAATGTCGTTACCCAACTTATAGTGTTTGTTGTTGTAATTCACATTACCTGCATTTACAAACGTTGCCAACTGTGCAAGTTGCTCTGCGGTGGTGATGATGTAGGGATCTTCTTCCAATCCACTTCCGCCCGAAAATTGAGCATAAGTCGAAAATGGCAGAAAAAATGCCATAATTATAGTCGTGATGAGGTTCACCAATGTAAAATTTACTTTTTTCATGTTCTTAATTCTATTACTTTTTCATTTTATCATTGATATTGAAGTCCTACGGACTATTTTTTGTTACGTGTTGTTTTCTATTGATATGGATGCCCTACGGGCAAAATTCACATTCGTTTTCTCTGTGTTTCTTCGTGTCTTCTCTGTGTTGCTCGTTGCTCTGTGTATTT
>JAITUN010000097.1 GCA_031286285.1 Bacteroidales bacterium
AACGACGTATTGGGAACGCCGCACATCATATAATTGGGAACATCGTGCAGAGTGATAGTTTGCTCTACGTTGTGTCCAAACTCGTGTGTTCCAATGTTATAACCTTTGTAATCCATTCCCTTTTCACCTATTCTTGTGCGCAGGCGCGCTTTATCGTCTTTCATGGCGGCTTCCCACGCATGTCCGGCGCCACGCGAAGGATCCACCGTGATATGATTGCATACAAAATCGGCTTTTTCGTTTGTGAAGCCCAATTTCGTCATGATCACGGGCAAGTCTTTTACAAACGCTTCCTGATTGGGGTATTTTGTTTGTGTCATCCTGTCTAACTCGGCAGGGTCAATATTGCTGCGTGATTTGAATCCGTCGTACCAAATATCAAATGGTTGCAAATCACGACCTAAACGTCTGGCTATCAACTCTCCAACTTGTTTTACCTGTTCGGCGCTAACCAACTCAACAAACAAAGCCTCCACCTCTGCCTGTGACAGTTCAAACTCCTGGTCAAACTTACGGGAAATATAGGTCGGATACATCGGAGTATATTCATCTATCGCCTTCATCGCTTTAAAGATATTCAACAAATGTCCGTAGCGGGTTGATGGTTCGGGAGTTGCCGGTATTTCTGTTCCGTCTTTATATATTTTATTTTGGTATGGATCCCATGTATAGTCATTTTTATTGATGACTTCCACCGGAATAGTTTGATAGATAATATGTTTCATCACTTCATATATCATCTTTTGTTTCATCAAACCTTGATCGGCATTCGCATATTGCGTTTTTAACTCGTCTCGCAAATTCCAATGAGTAATCAATGCCATATCTTCGGGAAAAAATGTATTTTTCTCGTCATCAACCAAATAGCCCATATATATGTTGTAGTCTGAGATATAATTGTCGGCATAAGTGGTGGCATCTGAAATCTTTTGCGCCAAATCGGCAGGGACACGCGAAATAAACATATCACCCATACGGGCGTAACCCCATTCTAAATCAGTCCATTGCTCTCCTAAAGCATTCTTCTCTTCCAACGTATAAAAAGGAAAATTGAGCATGACATAAAAAGCTATTTTATTGTCAAAGAAATCGTCCTCAAAGTGAGCTGTCGGACTCCATGCGCCAAAAGCCGCATCTATGGGAAAATACTCAAAAGTTGCCACGTGGGTCGGCTCCAAAAGACTGACAGCCATTTTGTTAAAACCGCCGAAAATAGCCTCAAACTGTCTGCATAAACGTTCAAAAATACGTTCACGTACAGCCGCATCGGCTATATAGTTCTCCAAACAAAACTGAATAAACTCCTCTTTCGTGCCGTCCGTACTTTCCCACAGCGCAGCCATCTGCTTCACGCCTTTTTCAATGCGAACTTGTTCCTGTCCGCCATGTTTTTCAACCAACTGTGTAACTGTAACATTAACAGTTTCATCGTTTACCACCTTTTGATTGACTGTTTTACAGCCAAAACTCAATAGTCCCATTACCATTGTAATAATAATTAATTGTCGTTTCATCTTTTTTAGATTTTATATAATACAGCCGCAAAAGTACAACTTTTTTTGATACAAATAAAAAACATTAATCACCATTTTTGGTTATTTAAAAATTATTATTACCTTTGCAGTCGTTAAATGTATCATGTTATGTACGAAAAATATCTTTCCATGTCGGCTGTTCCTGCGGGGGCTATATTGAAGCATATACTAAAAAAAGAGAATCTCTCTCAAAAAGAAATTGCGGAGAAATCAGCTATTTACCCGCAACGTATTAACGATTTGATTAAAGGGAAACGAAAATTTACACCCGAATTATCATCTCGTTTAGAGAAAGCGCTGGATATTCCCATACTTGGATTTTTCTGCAAAATACAGACTAATTACGATATTTACTGCTATCAAGATGAACAGGAGCGGAAAATCACACCCGATTTGTCGAAACTCCACAAGGCACTGTTTTGGGATACATTAATAGAAAAAATCAACTGGATTAGAAGCGCAAATTACGTAGTCCAGCGAGCGTTTGAGTATGGAAATAAAATGGAAATAGAGGAAATCATTAAATTTTACGGTTACAAAAAAGTAGCCGAAGCCTTAAATGCAATTCCGGTAACCGATACATGGAAATTGAATGACCGCAATAGAAATCGAGAATTATTTAGAGTATGAAATTATATTATGAAACGGTTTCAAAACCATTGCTTGAATGTTTGAAAAAGCTCATGGCAAACAGCGCTTTCGATGACTTTGTTTTAGTTGGAGGGACTGCTTTAAGTCTTCAACTTGGACACAGAATTTCTGTTGATATTGATTTATTTACTGCAAATGATTATGGATCAATGAATTTGGAGAATATAAAAACTGCTTTATCAAATACTTTTCCTTATATTGAAGGGTTGGAAAAATTAAATGGAAGAAATCTTGGCTACACTGTTTATATTGGGGATAGTCAAATTGACAATGTTAAATTGGATCTATTTTACACCGAAAAATTCATTACCCCTACGATACATCAAGATGGTTTACGGTTAGCTTCTTTACAAGATATTGCTGCCATGAAAATGGAAGCTATCGTCAACAGCAAACGAAAAAAAGATTTTTGGGATGTTCACGAACTATTAGACTGTTTTTCCCTTAGTGAATTGATACAATGCGGATTACAACGAAGTCCCTATACATTAACCGAAAATGATATTTTAAATACACTGTGCAATTTAACTGAAATCACAGAATTGCGCAATGACAATTTCGTTCTTTGTTTGAAGGGCAAATATTGGGAACTGATAGTAGAAGATTTAAGAACAACAGCTGAAAAATACAGAGGACAACAATGAGAAATAGCCGGTGATTTTTTATGTTTAAAAATTCAATGTCAAACCAATTCCATTCGTTGTTTGTCCAAATTTCAATTTTGGTTGATAGGTATAATCGCTAATACCGAAATATTTTCTTGCAAAATCATTTTTAATAGCTCTTTTCCTTGCCCCTGCACTTGCAGAGACAGGTATACTTACTATTGTCAACACTTCTCCTACTCCCATTAATACATAGCCGGCTGTCATATTCTTATCCCTCTCATTAGAGTTAATCGCAACAAAAAGGATGCCGCCTGCAGTAATTGGGATTCCAAGGGCGAGGAGTATTCTCCCCGCATTCCTCTGACCACAAGCAGATTCAAAAGCATTGTAATACCTCTCAAAATTGTTTTTTTTGAAAAAAGCCAACATTTTATCATCATTATCACCAATCCTGTCAAATTCTTTTTTTAAGTTGTTTGAAGACATAGTGTAGCTTTTTTGAGGTTGCTCGTAATAGATTTTTTGAGGAGTTGTTGGCGTAGAAGTTTGTTTGTTGAAAACTTCTTTTCGCCCGTTTTCGTAAGTAATCATAGACACATCGGAGATGTTAATATTTCGGATTGGTCCGTCTTGAAAATCAAACTCTTTGTACTTGATTTGCTGGTCGGTAATTTCAATCACTTTTACGTTTATTTCCGAACTGTCCTGTTTCAAAATGACGTCTTGCGCCATTGCATTAAAGCCAAGCATTGTAATAAATGTAAGAAAAATTAAAAATTTATTCATGACTTGATGATTTTTTATGATTAAAAATTAAGTATCAATCCAATTCCATTCGTTGTCTGTCCAAATTTCAATTTTGGTTGATAGGTATAATCGCTAATACCGAAATATTTTCTTGCAAAATCATTTTTAATAGCTCTTTTCCTTGCCCCTGCACTTGCAGAGACA
>JAITUN010000112.1 GCA_031286285.1 Bacteroidales bacterium
TTATCTTGGTATTACAGCCGAAAATCTCATCTTCAAAACGGGCTTCGGCATAATAACATACGGTAGTAACTGTGTCCACAGCAGGCAGAGTAACATCAATTTTGTTTCCGGAGCCTAAAGGAGTTCCGCCCACAGGAGCATCAAACCAATATATAGTAGCCCCGGTAATAGGGCTGGCTTCCAACCACTCGTGGTTTCCTTCGCAAATGGGGTCAGCTAGTGTAATGTGAACATTCGAGACCTGCTGGTTCAGTAGCGCTTCCACCTCAAAGGGTTTTCGGTCCCCTTCGCAGATGAGTGGTCCAAGATCAAGACCCAATTCAAGTTCAAAATCAAGATCAAATACGATGACTTTAGCCACATAATAAGTATGGGTATCAGTAACATTGATAATATAAGTATCCTCTAACCATTCTGTATCATTAAGTTCAAAATAGTAACGATAATATATTTCATCTGTAGGCGTCGGCGCATTTGCCATGGCGTCCGTCAATTCCGCAGCATCTCCGGTACAAACTCTTACAGTATCGGGTTCCGGGGTTGTTATTCTTGGATACACGATAACATCTAATCTGAATGGATACCCTTTACAAGTATCGCTTTCATCAACGGTGGGCACATCGGGTCTAATCGTATAAGTGATGATTTGGGGAGCTCCCGTTTCATTGAAAAGCATTCCGGAAATCACATCTTCATACTCTCCCGGGTCTAATCCGGGACCGGTAATACCTTTATCATCCAACGGAGTATCCCACGTATAGAGGGTTGAAATGGGGATAATGTCGGGGAAATATTCAGACGGATCCACAGAGAAAGTTTCGCCGTGGCAAATTTGGGTAGTAATATATTGTCCATCGAGATCCATTCCGGAGATCACCATCACGTTTACCGGCATCAGGTCGGTAAAACAACGGGTATTTTCCACACGCACTCTGGCGTAGAAAGTGGTTGAAGCATACAGGATTGTATCAGTACTTGTGATGGGAACCAGCGCGTAGGGATCATCATAAAACTCCATGATATACTCAAGACCCAATTCTTTATTAACAACAAGCAGATCTTCCAAACTGAAAGATGCATCTTCGCAGAATACAGGTTGTCCGCCTCCTGCAATATTAACATCAGGTATGGGATAACTAAACACGTAGAAGGGCCAGAAACAGGTGGATCCTGGCTGTTGCGACACTGCGTAGAATTTTTTCGGGTTGGGCTCGCCTAAGGTATCCATCGGGAAGCCGGTGCTAATGGTATATTCATGAGCGTCATCGTGCTGTTTTAATGTTTCCGGGTCTATCATATCAAAAAAGCGCACGCCCAATTCAAAGTGGTTTCTTACTGTAATGAAGTTGTCGGTGGGATCCATAGAGGAGCAGAGCGCCAACTCACGGAACTCAATCTCTTCCGGCTCTTCACACATTTCCACAGGGATTTTTATTTCAAACCCCTCGGGAATCGTTTTATACTCCGATTCGCAAGGATGTTCCTGATAGCCGTAGTACATGGGCCAGTTGTCGAAGAATATGTTACTGGAGTGTCCTCTGCCGGAAGTGGAACCGGTAACCACAATTTGTGGGGAGCAGTCGTTTGGCGATTGCAAAATATCGCAGTCCTCTGTAATGATGAGTGCAAATACCAATCGCGCCAAACTGTCCACCTTAGGTTTCCCATTTGTCATTATAGAGGAGTCCACAGGTGAAATATAGAGGTGGTCTCCCACATACCACTCAATCTGTCCATTGGGCACTACGGTAGGATTAAAATTCAATTTGCAGTTATTGTCATCGGGTGGCACACCGTGTACTCCATCTAAAGCGCTATGTGCCAAACTATCCAAATTCCAAAGATCACACACTGCGTAAGAGCCTTCAGGATAATAGACCCCTGTATAAGGAATGGGGATCACAAGCAACAAACTGTCAATAGCCTCCACGCCCACATTCCGGATATCCACGGTATAATAGACGGTATCTCCGGGAGATACTTTATCTGGTCCCACATTTCCGTTTACACCAAAAGATGTATTCATATGCAGGTTAATCGCTTCGGGCATAGGCATATAGGCGTTCACCGACATGGCAAAGCAGTAAAGCACGAAGTTGTCGGGGTCGGCGCCATACCGGAAATTGACAGAGGTCTGTCCGTGGCCAATAAACTGATGGTTACTGTTATCCAACTCAAAATTCACAATATCCACCCCCGGGTTATTATAACCCGGATATGCCGGATTACTTTGCGTTTGAGTAGGAGGAGGTGTAGTATAGGGAGGTGGGGTACCGACCCATGGTTCAGGAGATGGGGGTACTCTCACGGGCGCCCATTTGGGAGCCACTTCAGGTACTTGAATCTGGCAGTTAAAGAAGTCTGAAACTCCCGGACCTTGGAAAATTTTTCCATCCCTGCCCAGTTGCGCGAAAGCGCCACTTGGCGTATTACCCGATTGATACTGCATGGCAAACCAGTCATTCTGAGGCGCAATATCGCCTTCAAGCGCCAACATACTTATCTTCACATCAATATCACCATCTTGCTTGGAGTGAAAGCCGTTCACTGTAAACTCGCCTTGTGGGTGGCCTTTCTGTAGATTGACATAGTCAAACCCATCATACACCATTACATCTTTCCAGGGCAAGTTGCTATTTTCATACACTACTACCATTCCCCAGCCGGCGCAATAGCCCATATCCCCGCCAATACCTTCCAAACAGGCAATATCTCCGATGGTATATTCACCGGAACCTTTGGCACGTACTATGTCAGTAATATCGGCATATCCCGCATACAAATAATCCGCATCGGTGCTAAAGAAAATATCATTACCATAGTCAATAATCTCTGTAAACTGATAACTGATCACATTATCATAATAATAGTAGGGGTCGCTCTCATGACGAATCTTTACCCGCGCTTTATTGTAGGTCTTCACCTCGTGCCAGCATCTCGAAAAATCATTAATGGTAACAAATGAATTGATTTTGTAAACAGATTGACTGGCATAAATATCAAGAGGTCTGTCAATTTGACTAAACTTCAAAGTGTACCCGCTGGGTAAATTTATGGTTACCTCCTCGAAATTTATACTTACCATTTGTACACCGTTTTCATTAGTATATACAGTAGCCAATATATCTTTTTCATTTAATTGTTTTGTATAAGTTATATTACAAATCCTATTGGTATTACCACCGTTACCACAACAACATCCTGTTCCTCCCTCAACTACAATATTACTACTTCCATCAGGAATAGGCATATCTAAGATGTAAGAAACAGTATTGGGATTAGTGTTATCCAAATAGAAATAGAAACGTGAAGTATAACGCTGAGCGCCGGTACCTTGGCCAATAACTTGCACATCGCTTTCCACACGCCACCAAGTCCAATCTCCCCTGAACGGTATGGTATCAGTATCATAAAATCTCAGGGCAAGTGCAAATGTTTCGCACACATCTTTTTCTACGATGAATGTGTTGTTGGGTTGGTCCACCCTTGCCCCCCAGTATAGACCGGCAAACACAACACCCTCGCAAGTATCTAATTGCAATGTCGCGGAGGAGGTGTTGAACGCGGTGCTGGGGCTCTTTCTCACATCCACGTAGTGCGTTTGTCCGAGCGCGTTCAATCCATTGTTTTGAGTATAGGAAAATTGAGACGCGGGATTACTCAAAAACATGTTCGAGTTCCCAAAGGTTTGGAAATCGCCCTTAATGGTATAGACCTCCCTGCCACCGGCAGTAATCGCTGCGGAACGGCGGGGCGACAAAGGAATATACTCCTGAGCTTGAATGAAGGATGGAAGAAACATCAGCGCAACAACCGCGGCTAATGTTAAATTGGAAAGATTTCCTTTAATGAATTCGTAAAACTTTTTCATATAATTGATTTTTGATTATTTTTCGATTTTGAATTATTTATTTTGAATTATTGAATTTTAATATTATTAAATCTTGTAGCGTAGTGTTTAGCATACGTAACTTTAGGGTTTAATATTTAAAATTGAAATTTGAGTTTCAATTTTAGGAAGGAATGAAAAAAAAAGAGTAGAAACTATGAGATGGGTTAAATGAATTGGTGTTTTTCTCTGTGTTGTTTTTTTTGTGGTTTAAGTTTTTCATATAAGTATAATTTGTTAACTATTTTTAATTTTGATTTTAATTTTTACTAAATTTGTAAATTCACACTATTTTCAGTCTGCAAAAGTATTATTTTATATATATATAAAACAATTTTCATAAATATTCTGTCATTTAATCTCATTTTGTAACTTTTTTTGTCTCTATATGGGATTGCCTCATCAATATTAGTTTCTAAGTGTAAATTTTTTGCCAAGTTTGTTCTATTTTTTAGTTAATATCATACATTGGTGTGTATCCGTATTATGCTGTAATTTTTGTAAATACTCAGAAGTAGTGTAAAAAAATATTAAATAATCGAATGTTAAGGAGTCCTTTCAAAAATCAGTTCTTACTCCCATCTAACAAATGATTATAGGATGGATGAGCGCAGATTTTTAAGAACCTCTATTTTCCGTAACTAAGTAACAAAAAAAAAACAAAATAGTAACCTTTATGTTGTTTAAAAATTTCTATATTTGTCGCCCCAAAAATGCAATTATTAATAACCAATAAATTATAGTTTTATGAAAAAAATCTTATCTTTTTTTATGATGATGATTCTGTTTGGAATCATGAATGCACAAACCCAAATCTATACGGAAAACATGGGGACACC
>JAITUN010000139.1 GCA_031286285.1 Bacteroidales bacterium
GAAACAGCGACACTTGAAGATGAGATCGAGTATACGAAAAAGTTGGTATCAGCATTGGCGGGTCGTCTTTCTCATAAAGAGACGCAAAAACTTTTTGATAAGATCAAGGTTCTTTTAGAAAACGATTCAATTAAAGATATACAATCGCTTAGTGATGAAGATGCAAGGATTGGTCATAAAAGTGTAGATAATAGTTTTTTTGGCTATAAAAATCATCTGGCTATAACGGATGAGAGGCTCATTTCTGGTATAGAGGTCTCCAGTGGTCGTAGTGCTGACACTAAGGAATTGCCTTCATTGATTGAGCAGTCTGAGAATAATGGTGTTGAAGTCGAAGAAGTTATTGGCGATATGGCATATTCTAGCAAAGATAATATCGACTATTGCAATAGTAAGAATATCAAGCTTATTTCTAAATTGAATCCCGTTGTTAGCAATGGTAATAATAGGAATGAAGATTTTGTTTACAACAAAGATGCCGGCACAATGCAGTGTCCTGAGGGTCATCTCGCTAGTAGATGTGAAAAGTTTGTTGTTAAAAATGGTAATATACGGCACAAATATATTTTTAGTAAAAAGAAATGTAAGCTATGTCCACGTAATGGGAGTTGTTATACTGGTCAAAAAGAGAAATCTTATTCCATTACTGTTTTTGATTCTATTCATGAGAAGCAGTATAAGTTTGAACAGAGTGAATATTTTAGGAGCAGGATAAAAGATAGATATAAGATAGAAGTGAAGCATGCTGAATTGAAACACTCTCATGGTTTAGGTCGCTGTAAATATACTGGTCTATTTGGTATGAAACTTCAGGTATATTTTACTGCATTTGTTGCTAATGTTAAGCGAATTGTGAAATTGAGTGAGAAATCAAGCCCTGATGGAGGGACTTTTTTGTGTTTTGATTATTTTTTATGCTGGAATTAGATTGTGTCGATAAACTTTTTTAAAGAAGTGAGAAAAGAGAGATTTTTATAACTAAAAACTAACTTTTTCAGTAACTTCAAAAAGGAGAGGGGGGGACTAAAATGGATATTTCAATTCAGGAAATGAATAGACTTTTTCCCTAACCTTAATCGATTTGCTTTTATGTTTTTTTATAGTTACCTTTACTTTAACGTTAATACGCAGTCCCTTAGGGATTATATTGCTATGTTTAAGTAATAGCAAGCTTTATAAAAAAACGAAAAATGAGAAAAAGTCTTTGTCATATACCGCATATCGCACATTTATAATTTTTACTAAATCCTTAATTTTAGGGTTTTTAGAGATTGCTAATCTATCTTTTAAAGTTTTTTCTCAATAAACCGAAATTTAGTATTGTGATTATTACAAGGAACAACTTATGAAAAATATTCCAATACTCATATTTCTGATTATAATCGTAATTATTGGTATAATAAGGATAATGAGGATAAAGATGGCTTTTTTTAATAATTTATTTGTTAAAACATATAGGTTTTTAGCTTCTGTGGTATACAACAAAGTTTTTTGCATTGCTTGCATAGCAAAAAACGGCTTGCATACCACAAAAAGCTGATAAATCGTCCCTTTTTTAACGTTTTTCTCCCCTCTCCTAAAAACTATACTTGACCCACAATTTATACCACCCACTCACGATAAATCAATAGCGTGTTGAGTTTATCAAGCCCTATCCAAATACATTTCAATCCAGGAGGACCATCACTGGGAGCCCTCTTCGGACCACCTAAATATGAAAGATATTTTACTGCATCCTTTATACTATAAGCCTCCGATGGAACATTCTTTGTCTTATTAGCAACACAATATAACAATTTCCACTCATCATCATCAAAATACACATTACAAGAAATATTAGGATGTATACGAGCTACATAAGTTAAGTTCATTATATAAACTGATATAACAGAATATATCAAAACTAATAAAACAGTTTTATCAATACTACGCTCTTGTAATTTCTCAACTTGACAACCAGATTTAAGAACATAATGAAAACGCTCTATCTTCCAACGATGAGAGTAATAATAAACACGATCAAATACATCTTCAACATCGGTAATAGTTTCATTAGTCATTAAAAACCACTCTATAGGCTCTGAACCTGCAAGAGGAGTAGTTTCTTTAACATATATTACAAATACAAAATGAGAAGATTTAACAGTCTCATTTCTGTCCAATATTCTGGGACGCTTGATTTCAAAACGACCACATCGAACATCAAATACACTATCGCGACTCTTTTCTTCATTGCAGGAATCTCGAGCTAGCGTAATCTCAATATTACCAATACAATCTTTATTTTTAATAGCATCTAAAATATGCTGATTATCTGTTGTAAGACGATTTTGAGCCATACGAATAAGAAATAATTGACCTATAGAGCCCGCAAAGTCTAATAATTCATAAATATCACCCTCTCTGTCGCAGATAGTAATTGTCTTAACAGAATCAGGTAATGAAATTATGCTGTTCTTTAATGACTCTAACCAACGAAAACTCTCTTTCTCCATCAGTGGGCGAGATTTCCTATCATATTCACTTAAACTATCATCTTTTGCTATCGGACGATTATATGACATTTGGTCTAATATTCCTAATACAAGACCATCTGTTGTTACTGCAATACAACTGTGAATATTAACACCAAGTGTATTAGAGCTTATATATCCTATACCTTCAGTCTTCTTATGACTATTATAATTTAGACTCGTGGTATCTTGAATTAGTAATGCTGTTTTGTTTTCAGCAATAATACGTTTCAAAGTAGATTCTCGTTGCGTATTTAAGACTTTTTCAACATCTAAATCATCATTACCAAGCATTCGATATATAGCTTTAGCTTCTCCACGATTTTCACTAGCACTCCATATCGATTTATTAGGTTGTTTGAATAATGTCTTTATCGTCCGTATAAATCTTTTTTTCAGACGTCCCTTAACTTTAAGTCCTGCAAACTCTTCATCTATATCAAAAAACAACTCATCTCCCATATCCCCCTCCCAAAATCTTAATTACCTACACAATACACAATACACAATTAAAAATTGTGGGTCAAGTATAGCTTTTGAAAGGGGGAAGCTTTGCTGTCAAGCAAAGCAGGGGGTTTGTTGATAAACCGAAGAGCTATCAATTGAGAGCCTCTAAAAACCTATAAGTTTTGTCTTAGTTAATAAAATAAATATTTTTATAGCCATATTTTCATTTTTAAATGCAAAATAATGAAAATATAAGCATAAAATGACTAATTTTCACAAAAATAACAATATGATTAGTGAATATATCCACTAAATCGCAAAAAGGATACATCTAGCCCGTAGAACATTTAAAACTTAAACGTTTAAGGCTTAAAATACGACGCATATTATATAATAAATTCAATAACGAAATATTAAAACTAGCACGAATAAAACTTTTACAACGAATATTAGTGCCATTAAACATTTTCACTATACCAGCAAAAACATGCTCAACACGACATCGCAATTTAGATTTTATTTGATTATTCTTAATCTGTTCTTCAGTCAAAGGATTGTTGCGATTACCTTTCTCATGAAGCATATTTTTAACACCATAAGGCAACTCTAAATTAGAATAAGCACTATCACCATAAGCAACTTTATCATTCCCAGTAAACAGACCAACAGCACCTTTATGGTCATTACTAGAAGCAGTAGATATATTGTAATCAACAATAAGTTTACTATCATTATCAATTTTAATATGGTCTTTATAGCCGAAATGAACTTCATTACCTTGCATTGCCCAAGTAGCATCAATATCTCGTTGAAGTAATTTTTGAGGATGGTTAGGGTCGTTCCATTCAGATGGAATATTACCATTTTTCAGAGTCTCACGTTGTTCTTGGGTATTTTTACGACGAGGTGTTTCAATAAAAGTTGCATCAACAATAGAACCTGTTTTAGTAACATAACCTTGAAAATCAATTATTTCAAAAAACTTGTTAAATAGCTGTTTGCCTGAATCACTTTTGGATAATAAATCTTCATAAAGCCATATAGTTTTTGCATCTGGAACTTGTGAACCAATATCAAAGCCCAAAAAACGCATAAAAGAAAGTCTGTCATTGATTTGATATTCTACCTGGTCAAAAGAAAGATTGTATAAAACTTTGATTATAAGGATTTTGAACATTAAAAGATTGTTAAATGGTGGACGACCACCTTTAATATTAGTTTCTCTAGGGATAGCTTCATTAAGAATAGGGATAAATATATTCCAATTGACTATTGCATTTAATTTTTCAAGAATATCACCTAATTGTGAAAGCTTTTGAAGTTTATTATATTCATCAAAAAAAGGAAAATTACTCATTTACTACTCCAGTTTTTTATTTTAACTATAAAACAAATATTTAAATAAAACACCAATTATTAAGAGGTTTTTAGAGACTCTCAATTATTGAAAACCAAAGAGAAAACTCAATAAAGCCTGAAAATGCTCTACTGACAAAATTTGAATAGGGTCTGTTAAATTCTCCCATTTTTCACTCCTTAAAAATAAATCTACAATCTCTCTTTCTATAACCTTTCATACGAAAAGCC
>JAITUN010000233.1 GCA_031286285.1 Bacteroidales bacterium
GCCCGCATGCAACGTTCAGATTAATGGTATTGTCATCTACTACAAGTATTTTTGCTGTGGGTGCGTATATCGTCCTTTCATTGTTGTTCGCCTGATAAATCAATGTTTCATCGCCCAATGTTTTTGGAATTGTTATACGAAATACTGATCCTTTGCCTTGCTCACTTTCAACATTCATGGTGCCGTTCATAATTTCAACTAGTGTTTTAGTTATGGAAAGACCAAGTCCCGTCCCTTCCTGCCTGCGGTTTTTTTTCATGTCAACTTGCAAAAATGCATCAAAAATGAACGGCATGTCTTCTTGCGATATGCCTATGCCGGTATCGCTTATTATAAAATGGATGCATGTATCTGTAGTGCTGATAGCCAAACACACAGAACCTTCTTCGGTAAATTTAATTGCATTACTCAGTATATTAAGAAGCATCTGCCGCAGGCGTACATCATCTCCGTACAGACAGCTTGGGAGTTTATTCTCTATATCAAGTTTAAAGGTTATTTTTTTTTCTTTACTTTTAACCAAAAACTGAGCCATTGAAGTGATATTGTCAATCAAAAGGGTAAAATCATAATGTACACAGCTAAGTTCCAGTTTGCCGGCTTGTATTTTTGAAATATCAAGAATGTCATTGATAATGTCGAGTAACGCAATAGCCGACACATGAATATCCCGGACATAGCCATGCTGGTGAGACTTGAGGTTTTCCAAAAGCAGAAGTTCCGACATGCCGACAATCGCATTCATTGGCGTGCGGATCTCGTGGCTCATTGTTGCAAGGAAAGCAGACTTTGCATGGCTTGAGGCTTCTACATCTACAATAGCTTCTTCTAAAGTTTTGTTCAAATGTTCTATGGTGCGAAGCTGATTAACAATTTTAAGCTGATTATGAATCCTTAATTTCATGATGGATTCTTTAAATGGTTTGTTTATGTAATCAACAGCGCCGAGGGCAAGCCCCTTTTTTTCGTTGCTCTCGTCATCAAGCCCGGTAAGAAATATTACAGGAATATTGCCGGTTTTATCTGACTTTTTTAGTATGGAAAGAACTTCATATCCATCCAAATCCGGCATGATAATATCAAGAAGAATTATATCCGGTAAATGTTTTTCCGCCGCTTCAACGGCATATGTTCCGTTTTTTGCTGTGTAAATTGTATAGTCCGGCTGCAATATTTCGGTAAGTATAGTGACATTTACCGGCTCATCATCAACAATGAGTATACTGTTCCTTACGGTTTCATCCACGATTTTTCCTCGTACTGCTTATTTTATTTAACTCAGGAGACAGGCTGATAAATAAATCCGTCAAATCAGGGTCAAAGTGGGAACCCCGCCCTTCTAAAATAATTTGCATGGCTCTTTCGTGGGAAAAAGCCTCTTTATACGGACGTTTGGAAACAAGCGCATCATATACATCTGCAAGAGCCATCATCCGCGCTTGCAGCGGAATTTCATTACCCTTCAAACCATCAGGATAACCCGAGCCGTCCCATCTTTCGTGATGCCTAAAAGATAGAATTCTTGCATAATCCAAAAAGTTTTGGTTTGGTACTTTGCTTTGCAGACTTTCCAGAAGTATCTTCCCGTAAAAGGGATGGAGCTTCATTTTTTCATATTCTTCATCATTGAGCGGTCCATTTTTTAGTAAAATATCATCCTTGATTTTGATTTTGCCGACATCATGCAAAGAGGAAGATTTTATAAAAGCTTCAATATCCCAGCTGGATGATTCGGCTGAATAAAGTTCATGGTTTTCCATTGCGTCCACCAGCAATTTTAGGTATTGCTGAACACGTTCTACATGGTGCCCGGTTTCTTCGTCCCGGAATTCCACCATTTCTGCAGCCCAGGTAATAATCGCATCTTGCAGTTGATTTATGTCATTAGTCCGCTCTTTAACCTTCACAGAAAGTTTTTCATAAAAAGCCTGCAGTTCGTTTTTCTGCGATTGTAAAAGCAAATGCAGTTCGATTCGTTTAAGCAATAACTGCGCCGAGAAAGGTTTTGCTATGTAATCAACCGCACCGAGAGTAAGCCCGGCAAGCTCATTTTCCTGTTCAGCTTTACCGGTTAAAAATATAACAGGGATTCCTGCTGTTTCAGGATTATCTTTTATTTCATTTATTACTTCATACCCGCTCATTTCGGGCATTTCCACATCAAGCAATATTAAAGCGGGCTTGGTTTTTTTTAGTGCATCCAATAGCTTTTTACCTGACGGTATGGTAACTACGGTATAATTTTCTTGCAGAACGGATTTTCCCATATTAAGGTATACAGGATTATCATCTACCAAAAAGATACATTTATTTGACTCACCCACTTTTAACTCCGTTTTTACTATAGCACAATTCAAGAACTCAATATGTATAATTGTTAAAAACCGGAGAATTGAGCTTGTTTATTATCTCATGTTTTGTTCAATTTGTCCAGATAGCGGGTTGCAGCAATTGTTTTTAACTTCTCGCTGTTAAAGCCTTTGCTTTTACAGCCGCTTTTTCCATGCTGAGTGAAATCAAAATAAAAACAACAGTTTTTATTTTGGCAAATCCCTGTTTGCCGCCCCGCGCTTTCCATGCCATGTTGATTGCAGACCAGTTCGCAAAAATTTCCGGTATAAAACCAAGGAATAAACAGATGTATTCTGCAAAGCTCCATCGGTGTGAAATTCTGTTCTTCACTAAAGGCAGCCGGGACAATAACCGCTTAACAAAAAGTTCAATGGCGGATAAACCTTCCCTTATTTCCATGGAACTGGTGCTGCGGAAAAACAAGGCGGATAACTGTACAACCAAAACAAGACGCAGGACAATACGCAAAAAATCATAACGCGGGATAAATACAAGCGCAATATCAGCGAAGCGGTACAGCAGCTCTTGCCAATTTTCAAAAAGATTGGAAAATACCGAAAGCCCGTACATCAAAACGGCATAAAAGGCGGCAGGTTTTAAGTCGGTTAATTGTTCGCGTAACGTAAATCTGCAAAAGGACGCCAATATAACCGCAGAAAGTATTCCGGCTGCAAGCTGCCGGGAAGCCAGCGACATGCAAAATATGGAAAGAGGCAAAAGAAGAAAAAGTTTTATTATGGCGGGCAGTTTGTGAAGAGGCCCCTTTATCGTTTTGTATTTGAAAACCGTTTGTTTTCCTTTTATAGCCATACTAACTCTTCATGTTTTTGTGCCGGGCTGCTTAGAGGATGACGAATACCCCATGATTCAAGATCGCATAACAGTGCCTGCGAAGCTGCCCCGTCAAAAACTTTTTTTCCTTTACAGAGTACGATAAAACGATTGGCTAAAGCCAGACACTTTTCGAGTTCGTGAGTAAGGATGATGAGCGTTTTTCCATCTGCAATAAGTTTCTTTAAAAGACGGTTTATCTGAACCACGCCGGGATAATCCATATTGGCATAGGGTTCGTCAAAGATGATAATTTCCGCATCCATTGCAAGTACGCCTGCCGCTGCCAATCTGCGTTTTTCTCCGCCGGAAAGAGAGCGGGCAGGGAAGCCGGCGCGATCCGCTAAACCTGTCTGTTCCAATGCAGATTGAACGCGCTTTGCGATTTCTGTTTTGGACAAGCCCATATTCTGAGGTCCAAAGGCAATATCTTCGCGCGGAGTTTCCCCAAGAATTTGCGCATCCGGTTCCTGGAACACAAGACCAACCCGGGCTTTGCAGTCTACAGTACCGGAGCTTGGCTCTTCCAAACCCGCGATAATCGACATAAGTAAACTTTTCCCTGATCCATTGGCTCCGGCAATTATTGTACATTCACCTTTTTCGATTGCAAGCGATACATCATTTAATGCGCAAAATTGTCCTTCTTCTAAAGGAAAATATTTATTAATATTTTTTAGAATTAACATATAGATATCTTGCGGCTATTGGCCGTAATGCAAGCGCAAGCGGAATACTTATAATCAATTTGATTAAATCCACTGCAATAAAAGGTGCTGCTCCTGCAATTATGGCGGCGGTAAATGTTATATTGTTAAGATGCATTAAGTACAGGGCTCCGCATAATAAAATTAATGCAAACCCCAAAAGTGAGCCAATACATACTCTGATTACAGGGATAGGTTTAAGTTTTTTTTCGCTGACTGATGGAAGCCCCGCGACAAGCCCCGCCGCAAGAGCGCCAATAAAATACCCGATAATATAACCTGCAAGGGGAGTATTAAAAACACCAAGCCCGCCGGGAATTACAAAGACGGGTATTCCAATTAATCCTGCCGCAATAAAAATAAGAAGAGCAACGCCGCCGTAAAAACTTCCCAGTACAGTCCCTGCAAGTACAACAAATATATTTTTAAGAACAATGGGGATTGGTCCTGCCGGAATTTGAAAAAAATTGGAAACTGCAATTAAAGCCGCAAAAAGCACGCAAAAAATATACCGATTCTTCACTGTTAACCTCCTGTAATATGTAGGTTAACATAAAACCGATCTTTAGTCTACCCGGCATCTATTTGCGAATACAAAAAAATGTCAGCTTAAAAGTTTGCTTTTTTGTTCTTTCTGAATGCTTCTATACATTCTCTGCGGAAGATAACTACAGAAAGTCCTTTGTACTCAATCTCTGCTTTTAATTTTGCGGCATTTTCATCGATAAACTGTCTCTTGGCTTCCAGTTCCAGGATATGCTCTTTATTAACGCCGCAGCCTTCGACAAGGCGGACTAAATTTTTGGTATCGGTATTTAGCATGGTCGGTTGACAGCCTGTCATGGCTACAACGGAGTTATCCAGAATTATCAATGTCATGGGTGTATCAGCTTGTACTGCATCAATAAGAGCGGTAATACCGCCATGAATAAAAGTAGAATCTCCAATAACGGCAATGGCGTATTTTAATCCGGCTTCGGCTGCGCCCTTTGCCATGCCTACACAAGCGCCCATACAAACAAGGCTTTCTATGCTTGAATAGGGCGGAGTAGCTCCCAGCGAATAACAGCCAATATCGGAGTTAATGCCGACATCGGGATGTCCGGGACGGGGATCAAGTTCTTTTACCGCTTTGTTAATTGATTCATAACTGTCGCAGTGCGGGCAGCCTTGGCATAATTGCGGCGGGCGCGAAGGAAGTTCGCCTGTGTTTATATTTATAGATTTTCTGGGCGGCAGTCCAAGAACAGATCTTACATTGTCGGGGTCTAATTCTCCGCATTGAATAACAGGATTAGTTTCCAAACCGGCAATGCCAAAAAGTCTTTGTGCAATAAACGGCTGCCCTTCTTCGATAACAAGAATTTCTTCCGCGTTTTCACACACTTTGCGTATTTTATTTTCAGGTAAAGGATATGCGCCAATATGCAGATGAACAGGGGCAGATTTTCCCTGCTTCTTTCGCATTGCTATAAAATCTTCCAGATTTTCTTCGTAATAATTTCCGCCAAGACCGGAAGTGATAATTGCAAGATCGTTTCCATCGCCGCTTAATTTGTTTGAATAATGAGAAGCAGCCCACTGTTGTAAATCTTTTTGCTTTTCCAAAAGCGCCGCATAGTTTTTTCTTGCATAAATAGGAAGCAGCATCCAGCGTGTTTTTTCTTTTGTTTTTTCTACCGGATTTTGCTGTCTGGGCGGCTTTGCTGTTACAGCCGCGCGCGCATGAGCCAATCGGGTTACAAGCCTGACAATAACGGGGATTTCGAACTTTTCCGATATATCAAATGCTTCGCGAACCATGTCGTAAGCTTCCTGTTGATTCCGGGGTTCAAGACAGGGAGTCATTGCAAAGTTTGCATAAAAACGAGTATCCTGTTCGTTTTGCGAGGAGTGCATTCCGGGATCATCAGCTACGATAATTACAAGACCGCCCTTTATTCCCAAAAGCGCGGAATTTATAAAAGCATCGGCGGCAACATTAAGACCGACATGCTTCATTGTAATAAGACTTCTTCTTCCTGCAAAGGAAACGCCAAGCCCTGCTTCCAGCGCGGTTTTTTCGTTAGAACACCAGCGCGCGACAGGTCCGCCTTTCGCATATTCGTCTATTAAATACTGTAAAATTTCTGTAGAAGGAGTGCCGGGATAACCATAAGCCGCGCTTATACCCGCATGAATTGCTCCCAATGCAACTGCTTCATCTCCAAGAAGCGCTATTTTATTACTCATGTAAAACTCCATAATTAAGACATATAATCGGAATTCCCGGTCAATTCATAATTGTCCGGGAAAAAACTCCTGTAGGGGTTTTAGTTGTTCACTCTTTCCAGATATTCGTTTGTTTCGGTGTTAACTAAAATCTTTTCGCCCTGTTTTATAAATAACGGAACCCGTACTGTTAAGCCTGTTTCGGTTATTATAGGTTTGGTTGCGCCTGAAACAGTATCGCCTTTTATATAGTTTTCGCTTTCTGCAACTTCAAATACCACTTTGTACGGAACCCCTATATCGATTACCTTGCCTTCCCAAATAGACAAGTCGTAAGTTATATCTTCTTTTAGGTAGTATTTTTTGTCCGGATTATCGGCTATGGGTACTTCGTATTGTTCGTAGGATTGATTATCCATAAAGTGATAATTATCCTGATCCGAATATTGGTATTGGCAGGAGCGAAGTTCTACCTGAGCGTCTTCTACTTCCTGCTGGGTGGGGATAGTAAGGCTTAAAGTAGTGCCGTCCTTGATACTTTTCATTTTTATCCTGGCTACGGCTGTTCCTTTCCCCGGGTTGTGAAATTCCCTTTCTACTACCAGATATGGCTGCCCTTTCTGTAAAAGGCAAGTTCCTTTTGTAATGTCTCCTGCTCGTATCATTTTATCAAATCCTTTATATCGATATTTTATTAACCTAGGAGCCGAGTGTCGCGGGCAAACATAGTTTGCACATGACCGAGGCGACGACGGTTAACGAAGGGTATAATACCCTTTATTAGAATATCAAATATTTAAGGGTCTGGGAAGGGGGTTAAACCTTAAGCCACCCTAAGCAAAAAAGATCGCCGAAGTCGAGAGGGCGTTCTAAATATTTAGAGGTTAGAAGCCGGAATTCCAACCTCCAACCTCTAACTTCTAACTTCTAGAACCTACACTTTAAATTTGGAAACTTCCCGTACAAGGATATCGATGTTTTCGCGGTTCTGAGTGGTTATCTCGTTAACGCGGTTTACCGCTACATTAATTTGATCTGCGCCGGATGCCATTTCGTTCATGCTTCCGGTTATTTCCTGTGTAACCATTTCCAGATTTTTGCTTTCCTGAATAACCTCTCTGGAACCTTCTAGCATTTCCAGCGAGCCGGTTTTTACATGTCTGGTTATATCGTTTACATTTGTAACACCCTGTAAAAGCTGCTTGCTGCCTGTACTCTGTTCTTCCATCGCATTGCGGATATTTTCTTCCTGTTCTACAACAATCTTAATGCTGGAATCTATAGCTTCAAACTTGGTAAGAACATTACCTGTAGAGTCGGTAATTTTATCTATTAAGTCTTTCATTTTCTTTAATACAAAGCCAATTGTCTTGGACTGCTCGCTGGAAGATTCCGCCAACTTACGAATTTCGTCGGCAACAACAGCAAAGCCCTTTCCTGCTTCTCCGGCATGAGCAGCTTCGATAGCGGCATTCATGGAAAGCAGGTTTGTCTGACTGGCAATGTTTTTCATTAACGAGTTAATTTCCAAAAGACCTTCGGATTCGCGGGCAATTTCCTGTATGTCAGTTGCAACATCCTGCAAACCGGCACGGCCAACATCGGATGCTTCCGTTAAACTATTTACATTGTCCGCATTTTTAATAAGAGTCTGGTTAACAGATTGAATATTGGCAACCATTTCTTCTATTGCAGAAGAAGCCTGAGTAATATTGCTGCTTTGGTCTTCTACATGGTCGTTCAGTTTGTCTATATTCAAGGTTATCTGTTCCATTGTGGCATTGGTTTCGGTAACGCTGGCGCTTTGATTCATTACCCTTCCCTTGATACTTTGAACATTCGCGGTAATCTGATTAACTGCCGCAGCAGTTTGAGCCATGTTGCTTGCAAGATCATTGCCGGTGTCCGATAATTTTCCCGCTTGATCTTTTATGCTGATAATCAAGTGCCGGATTTTTTCTATAGTATCGTTAAAGTAATGAGCAAGATCGCCTGTTTCGTCCTTGGCGGTAACTGCAATTGTCCTGGTTAAATCGCCTTCGCCCTCGGAAATATCCTTTAGGGTTTCTGCAACTTTAACTATCGGTCTTGTAACAAAACTTAACACAATAAAGACAATTACTACGGCTATTAATAGCGCTGTGATAGAGATAAATATTGTAAATTTGGTAATTGCATTAACTTCTGTAAGTACATAGGCTTTTGTGGTTCCAATCATAACCGACCATGTTTCGCCGGAATCGCCAAGCTGAAAAGGAACAATATTTAGCTCAATATTAGTGCCAAGCGTTGGATCGTATACACTGTCCTTGTACGGTCTTCCTTCGCGCACCGCCAAAGAAGCTGTCTGTATGTTTTTGCCGTATTCCATATCAACATCTGCCAAAAATCTGCCTACTCTGTCGGGGAGAAAATGCGCAAGAATAAAACCATTGCTCGAATAAATTGCCATTACAGAGATTTCCTTGGTTTCTTTCATCATGTTTTCCAAAACAGACTGCATGGTGCTTAAGTCCAAAAGAAAGCCTACGCCCCCTACAACTTCATTGGTGCGTGGATTGATAATCGGATTCATCATTCTTACCAAAATTTTATCTTTTCCATCGATGTTTCGGAAGAAGGGCTGTTCAATCCGATCATTGTAGGAATTTGGACCATTAATATATGCCATAGTATCTTCGATATCCATACTTGTTCTTGCCTGAATAGATCCGGTTTCGCGAGTATAGGTTATGGCATATTGTCCTGTGCGGGTAGAGCCTGTCCGGTTTATGTATTGGGCATCCATGCCGTCAACGGCATTTGGTTTCCAAACTGTATAAATATTAACAAGATCGGGAGTTGAATTGATTACGCCCAGCAAAAGATAATCAAACAAGTCGCGCCGTTGTGCGGGGGAAATCTTTTCATACTCGCCCATTTCTATGGACAGTGTGTGTAAGGCTTCTAAATGCGCGTCTTCCCTGCCTTTCCAGTATTCCGCTCGCTGCTGAGTAAGATACTGCATACTACGAAGGCTTAAATCCATGCTTATATCAGAGGCTTTGCGCAGTAACAGTATGGCTAGTCCGGCTACTATAACAGCAACGATACCAATCATCAGCATACTTAGTTTAAACTTTATTTTCATATAGAACTCCTTACTAAAAATATAAGAAGAAATTCGCGCAGAGTGTATAAAAATTTTTAAAAATTTATGGTAGTATGTTCCGAATTTGAGGTGAATTTTACAACACCACCAGGCAATCTGAACCCGATTTTGCCGGAATTATAACCTGAAACAGCCCCATAATGCCCGAATAGGGCAATGCAGTTACCGTTTGTTGTAAGTAAATTTAATCGACTTTAAAGCGTGAAACTTCTTCGATAAGGATGTCGATACCTTCACGATTTTTGTCGGAAATTTCGTTCACATGGGTTACAGCAACATCGATCTGTTTTGATCCGGAAGACATATCGTTAATACTTGTTGTTATAATTTGCGTTGTTTTTTCGAGATTTTTGCTTTCCTGAATAACCTCTTTTGATCCTTCAAGCATTTCATGGGAGCTGTTTTGTACATTAAGAGTAATTTCATTCATATTGCCAATACCCTGTAGTACTTGTTTTGAACCTGTTCCCTGTTCTTCCATTGAATTTCGAATATTCTCTTCTTGATCGGCAACAATCTTGACATTGGAGTCGATAGCTTCAAATTTTTGTAAAACATTTTCTGTCGATACGGTTATCTTGTCTACAGATATCTTCATCTTTTTTAATACTGTACCAATGGTCTTTGATTGTTCACTCGAACTTTCTGCTAATTTACGAATTTCATCGGCGACTACGGCAAAACCCTTACCCGCTTCGCCGGCATGAGCAGCTTCAATTGCCGCATTCATGGAAAGCAGGTTAGTTTGGCTTGCGATGTTTTCCATAACAGAGTTAATTTCCAAAAGCCCTTCCGATTCTCTGGCAATTTCCTGTATATCGCTTGCTACCTCTTGCAGCCCATTGCGTCCAATTTCAGAAGCTTCTTTTAGGCTTTCTACATTTTTGGAATTGCTGACAAGGGTATTGGTAACAGACTGGATATTTGCGATCATTTCTTCGATAGCGCTAGACACATGAGAAACATGGGAACTTTGATTTTCTACAAGCCCGTTCATTCTGTTGATATTTGTAGTAACTTGTTCCATTGTAGAATTAGTTTCTGTTACGCTGGCGCTTTGATTTAGAATATGGTCTTTAATATCCTGAATGTTAGCAGTAATTTGCTTAACAGAAGTAGCAGTTTGAGTCATATTACTTGCAAGTTCAGTGCCAATCCCGGAAAGAATAGCTGCTTGTTTTTTTATAAGTATAACCAATTTTTTTATTTTTTCTATAGTAGTATTAATATGCTCTCCCATTTCTCCAATTTCATCGCGGCTTTTTACATTTATATTTTTTGTTAGGTCCCCATTTCCTAAATCATCTAGTATATCTATTACATTTCTAATGGGTTTAAGCAGAATTTTTCTACAAGCCGCAATAATAACCAATATTGATATAAAAAGAATTGCTGTAGCAGCAAGAGCAATGGTTCTAATTTCTGCATTTTTGGTATATGTAATGTATTCTTCTATAGAAGACATTTCTATGCCAATAAATAATATTCCTATAACATCGCGGGAATTATTTGCAAACAGCGGACGGTACGCGGCTAAATAATCTTTTCCAAGAATAATAGCATTTCCAAAAAAATCGTTTCCGGCTCTAATAGGATTATATGCGGCGCTTCCTGTTCCAAGAAAAGTATCTACCGCTCTGTTTCCGCTGCTGTCTATAACACTGGTGGTTATACGGCGATAATCCTGATCTTCCCGTATAAAGATTGTTGCCTGTATTCCAAGATTTTTTGAAACTTGATCAATAATGGTATAGTCATATTTAAGAGAATTACCGTTCTCTCCCAAGAGATCGTTATTATAACTAATTTGACCATATTCGGTTTTTAATATGTATTCAAAAGTTGTTATATCGCCCCTTAATTTATTTTCTCCCATAATAACCGAAGTTTCCAGACTGGATTTTTCTATAGAGTTTATGCTCATAATTGTCAGCGCCAAAATAGCCATAATTAATAACCCGGAGATTATTGCTGATAATTTTAGAATCAAACTTACTTTTTTCTTTGAATGTATGCCTTTTTCTTCCATGTTTTTCCCCTTTTTTGAAGTATCCATCTTGTGGCAGTAATTATTGTACTGTTAGCGTTAGTTTTTGTCAATAAAAATGTTGTTTTTTCCTATTTTTATCAATTTTATACCTATTTTTACAATTATTAGTAAATTTCGCCTAATATTTCGGTTGATGATATTTTGCAGTCTGAATAAGCCAAAACCGAGGGTTTTACAAGGTTGTAAAAATGCGGGGGAGGGCTGGCATGGGAACAAGCGAAGCGGCTATATTTTTATTAAACTGATATCTGGCTCTTCTCTTTTAGGTCGCAACAAAATAAAATAACTATTTTTATATAATATTTCATAAAAAAAAAGTATCTAAATAATCCATTCTAGTAATTTTTTCAACTGTACCATCACTATGAGTAAAAATAATATTATCTCTATCAATAACAGTAATTTCGGTAATAAGATACATTTTATGAGATGGATCTATTAATGTTAAAATATTTCCAGATAACTCCCAATTACCACCATTTCTGATAAGACCAGGGCCTTTTAAACCATGATAGAAAAAATTACGGGGAGAAAAAAACCAGTAAAAATTATATCCTAAATCTGAATCCCAATAGCCAAATACTGGCTCGACACCAAAAGGCATCTTATCTGATAAAAATCCACCAAAAACCCAAGACCATTCATTTTTAGATGAACCATTGACACGCGGTTGAGTTTTATACCAATAATCTGTAATACCATCTATTGTATCAATGTTACTCCGCTCGAATACAGTAATTTCCTCGCCAAATGTGAGAAGTCCAATTTTTTCTGATGAAATTTGAGGAGATGAGCGGTGATATAAACCATCTATGACATTAACATACATAATCTTTGGAAATACTTGAATATTATCCTCAATGTTTTCTGGAATTTCATTAGTATTTTCTTTATTGCTAAGGCAACCAAATATAGTAAAAATGAGAATAGAGAATAATACGCAAAATATTATTTTTTTAATAAATTACTTCTCCTGTATTAGATAATTTTAATATTACTCTTTTTGTATTTTCTTCATAAATTAAATTATCTATATATTCAAATTCAAATATTGTTTCTTTTCTTGTGGATGATATACTATAACATCCTAAATTGCTGAATGAAAATATTAATAAAATTATAAAATATATTTTTATATGCTTCATATTATTATACTCGTTTGTCGTTCCGTGCCTTCTGTGGTACGGGGAGGTTGTAAAGAAGAAGTAAATTATTTTGTTGTTTCTTCATTTTGTGTATTGTTAGTGTTATAGTTATTTTCTTTTGGCTGTTTTGTAAATTCTAGGTCTTGTAATAATCTATAATCTTTTTGTTGGCTAAATATTTCCCTCATAGTTTTGAGTAATGGAAAAAAATAAATTGTTTTTACCGCTTTTATTATATCTTCAATTTCCTGTTGGCTTATTGTTGTATGAAATCCGTATCTTGCGCTTGTTGTATAATTATTTAATAAATGGCATTCCATTTTTATATTATCAAAAGAATTATCAATAGCATTGGCTTTTATCCATATTTCTACAATGTTATGTGTTTTTTCAATTTGTTGTCCGTTTTGGATAATAAAACCTTTTAACATTTTTTCAACTGTCTGTGTTGCGTGATTGCAAATCTGGTCGTTTTTCCAATCATCGGGGACTTTTTTGTCTTCAATCCAGCTATTTAAGATTAGGATATCGCCTTCCGCACTATTGAATAGTTGAAATGAAGTTTCTGTAACCAATTTAGCAGGCATATAAAATCCTTCCTTCTTCCATTATGGTGTGTTCTATTCCATTAGGATTATTAGAGCCGTAAAAATCACTTTCCCGGCATACAACCAAGTCGCATGGAGAAATCGCATTATCAGTTAAATTCATGGCTATTTTTAGATAAGTTTTTGGGCGGTCGGCGGTGTCCTTGATAACTACGCAAATATCAATATCGCTTGTTTCTTTTGGCTTTCCATTGGCATAAGAGCCGAACAGGTATATTTTCTGAATGTCTGCCTTATCAACACTATCGAGAATAAGGGAACGGATAAACGGAATTTTGTTTTCAAATTTTGCTACAGACTGAGGTTTCAGTCTTGTTAAAGAGGTTTCTGGTCGTTGTTTTTTTCGTAAAACCGTATTCATAATTACCTTCTATAAATAATATATCACATATCGGCAGAAAATAAAAGCATTGAATTATCCGCAATCATTAAAACAGGCTGTTTTGTAAGCAGAAATTGCCCAATTATTACGATTTTTTATCTAATTTTTCGATTGCCATTGAATGCTTATATAGAAAATCGACATATTGGTTAAGCGCAGTAATATATTTATGTAAAAATACACCACCCCTCATCTCCTTTTTCTGTTTTAACTTTGTTCCATTTAATACCATTTATATCTAAATATTCTAAAATAATTATTTTTTGATTTTTCTTTAGATTTAAATAACAAATATTTATTTTTGGTTCACCATAAAATCTAATTTTTTGATTTAATATTATTGTCTCATTTAATTTAGAATTTTCGTTATTAATACTCATAGAGATTAATTTTTTTAAATTTCTTTCTTCCATTTTTGGATCATCTCCGTATTTATTTGGTCCTATATCACCTTCTTGCCAAAAATAAAACATTTCTCTAGGTATTAAGCCACTTTCACCTACATCATGTAGTCTCCTATAACTTACTGAACAAAAAGGTAGTATTAATGCACAATTAAAAAGGACATGCAATTTAAATAAAATACTATCCATATTGAAACCAAAAATAATATAAAACAATATAAGTATCAAATTAATAAACAATGAAAATGCTATAAAACCAAAATATTCTTTACGACGGGCACGCCCTGAAGATATAGCGTATTTTTTAAAAGCCTCAAAAAACCACCTCATAAAACACTCCTATCTATTTATTTTGAATATTTAAAAAACTTGCACATAATTCTTTTATACGCAGTTTTGCTTTTTTCTATATCTTATATTTACTAATAAGATAAGACTTATTCCAATTAAACATATTATTACTCCAATAATAAGCATATATACAATTTTATTTGGTTTTAATATATTTTCATTTTCGATATTATTTTGATTAATTAATTCAATTATTTTATTTAATTCATATTTTTTTATTAGATGTTCTATTAATTCATTTGGCAATATTCCGTTATTTAATTCATTAAATATTTCTTTATACTCCATTGGCTCTTCTGATTCAATATCTGATTCATATTTTTTTATAAATTCTTCATATTCTTCTGTCTTTTTATATAATTCATAATTTATATTTTCATATTTTTTATATTGTTCACTATTTATCCTATATTCTCTTATTAAAGTACCATTTTCTATTTCAATAAATTTATAATGTTCATATATTACACCTAATCCATAATGTCCTGGATCTAATAATTCACCATCTGGCATCATTAACAATCCAGTTATCCAATTTAAATAAACCTCTGATAATCCATCAAATATTTCTGATATTAAATTTTTACCTCTAGCGTAAATTCCTAAAACATATAATTTATTATTTTTAATTGTAAAGTCAGCATGATAACCGCGCCATTGTGCAGAAAACACATCATCGGGGCGCTTATCTGGATTTTCAAAGAAATAACCCTCTAATGGCCAACTTAATAATTGATATTCTTTATCATTATATAAAAGCGAATCATTAAATTGAGGGGTCGCATATATTGTATTACCATATAAAATTAATATAAATAACAAACAAATATTCTTTTCCATATTTTAATTATACTTACATTTTTATACATATATCAAGTGTTATTCCTAATATAAATTCTCTTATGTTTGTTCTTTTATCCTAAAATTTGGATAAATTCAATGTAATTATACACTATATTCCGGGGCTTTTTATAATGCCGCTTACCTGGAACATTAGACGAAGCAGAAGCCGCATTTTTTACCCCAATGGCTCTACATGGATCGTGGCAACCATATTAAATTTTTCCAGAATCATTTTTTCGACATCAGTTGCTATTTTATGACTATTTTCGTTAGTCATATTTTTGTCCAGCCTCATATGTAATGTTAATTCTTTTTGTGTAATGTAATTGTGCAAATGTAAATGATGAATATTAAAATTGTCTCTATAAATTAATTTAATTTCATTATTAATATTATCAATTAAATCTTGTTTTGGATCTTCTCCCAGTATTTTGGAGACAGATTCTTTCATAATAGAAAAAGCGGCATAAAAAATAGCCAGTGCGCAAAACATTCCCAATACGCTGTCCATCCACCAAAAATCCATTGCGAATTTTGTAACAAGAATACCGATTAAAACAACAACCGATGATAGAGAGTCGGACCTATGATGCCAGCCATCCGCTTTTACAATTACATTATCTGTTTTCCGTCCAATATAAAATGCAATTTGAGCAAGAACTTCCTTTGCAACAATTGATACTATTGTTATAACAATTGCCGCTGTTCCATAAACTACGCTTTCCTTGTTTTGAAATCTTTCAATCGAGTTTATAAGAAAATCATAGCCAATTATTCCAAGAATAAAGGCCACAAATAAAGAAGAAATTTGTTCCCAGCGTCCATGACCAAAAGGGTGTTCCTTATCCGGTTTTTTTGATTGTAATTTAACAGAAAACGCTACAAATATTGAAGTTAACGAGTCAGATAATGTATGCCAGGCATCAGCTATTAAGGCAATCGAGCCTGTAAGCATTCCAACCCAAAATTTAACTCCAAACAATACGGCATTTACGACAACCGATAAAATGCCTTCAAAAACCTGCGCTTTTGCTTTATTCATGCAAAACCTCCAAATTACTTGTCCACGGGGCAATAAAAAACGCACCTATGGAACATTTTACTGTCCCACAGATGCGTCGCTATTTATTGCGATTATACTCATCTGCTGCCGCTAACAGCGGCCCAGCCCCATAAACCCAAGGGTTTATCGCCTGCTCAGCTTTCTTATTATTAAATTATAAGCATATTTCCCAGATTTTGTCAATAGTTAAAATCACTTTTTTTAGTTTTTCCCCAGACAGTTTGTGCAGTAGAAATGCCTTTTATTCATTTTCCATAAAGTAATTCCATAAAATTAATGCATGTGTCATTATAACGACTTCCAGGATATATATCTACAATTTCAATTATAATATTATTAACGCCATTATAATTATGATGAAGATTTAAATAAAATGTCTGAAAATTAGGTACATCTGCAACATTTACCATAATGTAATTATCTCTTGCTCCTTCATAATAAATCCTTATTTCTTTTATACGATTATTATACTCATACAGGTGTGGTCTGTTATAATCAATAAAACCATTTGATAATATTAATTTAAAATTCCATAAAAAATCTTCGTTATCAAAAGTTCGTATAATATATTCACCTACTCCATTACCATTTTGTCCTTCTACCCAGGGAATCAAGTTAGAAAAATTAATCAAATTTTCAGCACGATATACGATATTATGTTCAATTAATTCTGAGGATGCTCTAATAGGAAATTCTGTAAAATTTCCAATATCATAATATGCGGAAAATACCAATGCATTGTTTTCATCATACAATGTAACAAATGCTGTATTATAATATACAGGACTTGTTGACCAGCTATCAAATAATATAAGGTATCTTTTTCGCCCATGACTAATATTATTACCTAAGTTTTTACCATTATAATTAAATACTATATAAACATTTCTATGGTCTCTTTCCCATTGAATTGTATAAGTTTCTTTCTGATTGGAATATTGTAAATTAATTAATGTCATTATATTATTAGTTATTTCAATTTCTTTAGCAGTGCGATTAATAAATTTTCTATTTACAGAATCCCATTCAGAAATTAATTCTCTTCCCCAAATATGGATATTATTAAAATCTTGAGAAAATATATTATTTACATTTAGAATACAAAATATATAAAAACCCAATTTTTTCATATAAACCATCCCATATAGTCTTTATTATATAGAATGAATTTATTATTGTCAATGGGAAATATTCAACATTTTATAGAATAATAAACATAATCTATTAATTAATTTCACAATATCTTTAATTTTATTCATATTAATACTTTACACAATTACAGGTTTTAGGTATTATATTATTGATTGACTAACACCTTTTTTAATTCTTCTTCATAAGTCAAAATGGTATTCAGATTTATCTTTTGAGTATCGGTCAATCTCATTTTTTGAACAGTTGGAAAACATTAAAATCATTAAAATCATTAAAATCATCAATAGATATCTCATATTTTAATCTCCATAAGTTTATATATCGTAAATAATAATTTAAGTCAAGCTGTATTTTTTAATAATATTGCCCTTGTGGCTTATAACCATTTCAAAAAACTTGTGTTTGCCGTGTGTTATGTGCTGATTTGGGGCACACCATTTTTTAGTTCATAATTTTATGCTGTTATTATTAATCCTTTTCCCCATATTAAATATAAATGAATAGAAGCAATTATCAGTGAAATAAAAAATACAATAATAATATATTTTTTAGAAATATAATTATTTTTCCAAGTAAAATATAATATTATTATTTGAACTAATGGATGTATTAATATTAAAAATTTCAAACTCATAAGATAAAATAATAAATAAGGTATCCCTATTATTAGAATAACAATATTATTTAATGATCCAGGTAAATCATGGAATTCAAATATTTTATAAAAAGAATTTAAATACAATAAGGCACAAACTATTCCTGGAATTATATATAATAAATTTAGAATTATATAAATTGAATTTTTTGATATTTTTCTCAAAAACAACTCCTGTTATATTTTAATCAATTTAGCCAACATTTCACATACCGTTTGTTAGGCGATGCGTGGGCTTTGGGAAAAAACTTAAATGATTCTTACTTCTAATCTTTTATCCATAGCTGAAGCAATTTTTTGTAGAAAATCTAATGAGGGGTTGTAATTCCCTCTTTCAAGTCTGGAAATATTTGACTGTCTAGTTCCTATTAATTCAGCCAAATCTTTTTGAGTTAAATTCTTTTCTTTTCTAGCCATAATTATTTCCTCAATAATTTTATATTCCGCTTCATTTTTTTTAAGTTCGTTTTGAACCTCTTCATTTTTCAGAATAATTTCCTTTGCCTTACTCCAGTTCATTTTTTCCTCCTTGAATAATCTTTCATGCGATCCAACGCCACATCCAATTCATTTTTTGGCGTTTTTTGTTTCTTTTTTACAATCCCA
>JAITUN010000236.1 GCA_031286285.1 Bacteroidales bacterium
ATTACGCTGCAAATATCCATAAATTTTTCCAATTACGCAAATGTATTTAAAAATTTATTGAATCTTCCAAATGGTGCCTTATGAGAAATTGTCCTTTCGGAGGTGTTTGTCTGATTAACAGATCACACAACGCCATATTCGCCCAACACGCAAATATACGTTAGGAAAATCCTTTTGTCAAGTGGTATAGTGATTTTTAATAATGATCTGAAAATGAGGTTAATGAGGTTTTTATAGGTCAACTAAGCAAATTGGATTCTGATATTTCAAAATTGAATTTAGTAGTTTTAATGATTTTACCCTATCAGAGAAAAATAGGATAAAAACGTGATAAGAAAAAAAATGTATTATTGCAACTTCTTTATATTAAAGTAATATATTATCTTAAATTCCTTACTATGAAAAAATTATTATTATTTGCAATGATTTTCCTCTTTGTTTTTGGACAAATTTTTGCACAAACCCACATTCAGGTTAATTCCGGCAAAACTCGTTTGGAATTAACTCAGAACAGCAGAGAGGGCTTCTCTGTAAAAAATACCATTGCTTCTTTTGGAGTGCAATTGGAAAATATGTTTACCAATGGCGAATATGTGATCCTTTCTTTAGACGGATATGGACCTTCCTATAACATAGGAAATCCCGATTTACCCGTACTGAACCGATTAATTGAAGTACCCTTGGGCGCCACGGTTCAGGTTAATGTAATCAGTTATGATGAAACAGTTTTCAACTTAGCTGATTATGACATTAATATGCAATTATTCCCCTCTCAAGAATCGGTGTCTAAAAGCGCAGACCCCTCAACGATTGTTTTACAGAAAAATCTGAACACATATTCAACAAATAAGTGGTTTTCAAACCCGATAGCCCGTTTTCATGAAGAGGGAACCATGAGAGGAGTAAGAATAGGACGTCTTGAAATCAGTCCTTTTGAGTACAATCCCGTTTCCGGAGAGATTAAAGTAATTAACAACTTAAAAGTAGAAGTCAAGTTTGTCAAAGGCGACTTTAGCAAAACTGATAAAGTAAGGAAACAGTATTATTCTCCTGCTTTTGAAGGGTTATTTACCGGATTTCTTAACTATACTCCCTCAAGAGACGGTTTGACACTAAACAGCATTCCTATGCACTTTGTAATCATTTCGCATAGAATGTTTGAGCAAACCTTAGCGCCATTTATTGCATGGAAGAAAAAACAGGGATTTCTTTTAACCGTAAAATATACTGACGAACCGGAGGTAGGCAACACAACTACATCCATAAAAAATTATTTACAGGGGCTTTATGTGAACGCTTCTCCCTCAGCACCCGCGCCGGCTTTTATTGCCATAGTGGGAGATATAGCGCAAGTGCCTACTTTTGTTGGGATGGCACCTCCAAACACACCACATCCGACTGACCTGTATTACACAACTTACGATGGTCCAAACGATATTATTCCTGATGTATTCATCGGAAGAATGTCTGCTGAAACTACCGCGCATTTGGAAGCTATTTTGTATAAAACATTATTATATGAAAAACTTGAAATGGAAGATCCATCTTATCTTGCACGCACAATAACCATAGCAGGATATGATGGAGGCAGCTATCCTGCTTTACAGGGCAATGGAGCAATAAATTATATGAAACATTACTTGAATGCCGCTCATGGAATAGATCCATTTGAAATGTACCATCCTTGCAGCGGTCAAGGCGCAACTGTTATTAGCAAAATCAATCAAGGCGTAAGTTTAGGAGTTTATTCTGCACATTGCGGGCAAACGGAATGGAGTAATCCTAATGTAACAACATCACACGTAAGTAACATGACCAATTCTCAAAAATGGGGATTGTTAATTGGAAATTGCTGTTTGTCTGCAAAATTTGACCATAGCTCCCCCTGTTTCGGCGAAGCGGTTATTCGTGCGGTGGATAAAGGAGGCGTTGGATATATTGGAGGCTCTGAAAGTACTTATTGGAGCGAAGATTATTGGTGGGTTACCGGTTACGGTACAGTAAGTGCTAATCCCCAAATCGCTAATTTTGGCGTGGGCTCATTTGATGCCCTATTTCACGAAAATGGAGAACCGGCAGAAAAAAGAATTATCAGTGGTAGCCAATTCAATGTGGCAGGCTGTTTAGCGGTAAATGAAAGTAATACTTCCATGAAGAAATACTATTGGGAAATCTATCACTTCTTAGGAGATCCCACCCTAATGCCTTATATGGGACAGATGCCCCCAATGAATCCTACCTACATGGAAACAATGCCCCTTGGATTATCAACTTTGTCTATTACCAATTTAGCGCCGGAATGTTATGTGGCGTTAACAGACAACGGAGAACTGAAAGCCGCCGGCTTTGCTGATAATACCGGCTTCATTGAATTGGTATTTGAACCGTTTACAATCCCCACTACCGCCGATTTGGTGGCTACAACTACTTTCCATGCCCCATTTTTTGGAACCGTTGAAATTATTCCGGCAGAGGGACCCTACGTGGTGTATCATGGATATACTTCAGAAGAAGATTTAACCTATATTTCTACAAACAGCGAAATTGAAGTTACTTTGAAAAACGTTGGAGTAGAGCAAACCGGAACTTTGCTTAATGTTACAATTACTTGCGATGATCCCCAATTAACTATTGAAAACGGAACCGCTCAAATTGGAAGCCTTAATCCAGATGAAACGGCAACCGCCACTTTCAAAGTAACGGTAGCCCATGATATTCCCGATAATAAATCGTTTGCTGTAGATGTAACTGTAACAGATGAAGGCAAAACAAGTTGGAACAGCAAAATGAGTTTAGTCGCATACGCCCCGAAATTCAAATTAGAAAAAGTGCTTTTGAATAATTCGGAGAATGGAAACTTGGAAGCAGGCTCGGTAACTACAATTACCACAATTGTTACAAATTCCGGTCATGCCGATGCTTACGGTGTTAAAGGCAACATCGTAATTAACAGCGAATATGTTACCTTAGCTTGCGAAGAGAAAAACCGCGCCGGACAAAACTTGCCCGTCGGAGAAACTATTGAATTAGATTTTGTTGTAGTTACCTCACCCGAAATGCCATACGGACATGAAGCAGATATTGACCTCTTACTCACTGCACAATATGATCTCTCTGCTTCTGATGATTTTACGGTTACCTGTTCCGGTTCTGATTCTTATTGCATGCCCGGTAATACGAATTGTAGCGGCTTTAATGATAGAATAATATCGTTGCAAATAATTAGAACAAATGACGGGGAGGTTTTATTAGAACAAAATCCTACCTGTACACCTACAATTGGATACACCGATTATACAAATATTTCGCTTAATTTTGAACCTGGACTATACACTATAAAAGTTAGCACAGGATACCAAAGTCACAGGGTAAAAGGATGGATTGACCTGAATGGAAATAATACTTTTGAAAGTAATGAAGTTCTGTTTGTTGTGCCTTGCGCTGCTGCGAATACAATTTATTCTGCTAACTTTACCATTCCTCAAGATTTTACTCCCGGAACCCATCGTTTCAGGATTAGAACCCGTGACGGAAGCAATGAACCGGAAGCATGCGACACATATTCTTATGGACAAACATTAGATTATTCTGCCGTTCTCCCAGAACTATATGCCCGTCCTCAAAATGTAGTGGCTGTATTAGACGAAGAAACTATTACAACCACTTGGGAAGCCCCCGAAGAGGGAACGCCCGAGGGCTACAACATCTATCGTAACAATATTAAATTAAATGATGAACTTCTTACTGAAACTACTTTTACAGAAGAAGATATTGCTGAAAGAGTATATGTATATCATGTTACCGCCGTATATGAAAGTAACAAAGAATCTTACTCATCCATGTCAAATGTGATTTGTAATATTTTGCCTCCGGATCCTGAATTTTGTGAACCGCCTGTGAATCTTCAAGGAGACACAATTGGAAACATCGCAATTATTACTTGGGATGAACCAGAAAATATTGATGGAATCTTATTAGGCTATAATATCTATCGTGATGAAGCAGAAACACCTCTAAATGAAGAGTTGTTAACTGAAAAAGAGTATCGCGATGAAGAATTGGAAGACGGAACATACCAATATAATGTAGAAACTGTGTATGAACATTGTATTTCAGAAATGTCAGAGAGTGTAATCGTTACAATTAATACAGTGGGTATTCATGAATTACAAACCGCTTCTTATGAATTATATCCCAATCCTACTAACGGAAATGTTACTATTGAAGGTAAAGGACTGAATCGTGTTGAAATCTATGACGTTCAAGGACGCAAATTAGTTGAATACAATAGTGTAACTGACAACTTGCAAATAAACGTGAATAAGTACGAAAATGGAATCTATTTTGTAAAATTGTATTCGGAAAAGAATATGACAGTTACAAAACGATTGGTAATCATTAAGTAATGCATTAAACGTATAAGTAATAATTTTTATTAATCCTAAAAAAAAAAAATGAAAAAAACCATTTTATTAAGTTTTACACTCTTTACATTCTTGTGCGTGAATACTCTTCAAGCACAAGTTAACATCGGAGGAGATCCGATGAGTTATAAATATGAAAAAACGGGAATTTTAGAACCGCTTACTTTTGAACAAATGCCTCCAATAGACATGTCAGTTATTGAAGTTGAAGATGCTCAATGGGAAGCAGATCGGGAAGCCGGAATCATTAAAATTGGACGTCGTTTTGGAATAGAGTTTGAGGTGGACTATGATCTGCACAATTCCGGTATTTGGACTTATCTGCCCGATGGCGGAAAGTTATGGCGTTTGGGAATTGAATGCCCGGGTGCGCTCTCCATCAATCTGATTTTTGACCAATATCGCTTGCCAAAAGGAGCTACGCTATACATTTTTGGCGAAAATAAACTAGACAAAATTGGAGGTTTTACCGATTATAACAATCAAGCCGACAACTTCTTTGCTACCGATATCGTATTAAATGACAAAATTATCATTGAATATTACCAGCCCGGAAATGCTGAATTTGACGGAGAGATGCGAATCGCGACTATTATCCACGGCTACAGAGGTTTGAGTTTATCTGCAAAATTATTTGGAGAATCGGGAGCCTGTCAAAGAAATACAATATGTCCGGAAGGTGAAGGATGGGAAGACCAAATAAAATCCGTTTTTGCCCTTTATAGTGGAAGTACAGAAGTGTGCTCAGGATCAATTGTTAATAATACTGCCAATGACAGGACCCCATACGCCTTGACCGCAAATCATTGTTGGGAAGCTAAACCGAATCCCGGTATATGGGTCTTTCGATTTAATTGGGAAAGCCCGACCTGTACTCCCACTACAAATTCAACTCATCAATCCATGACAGGCGCTACATTAAAAGTACGTACGGCAACAACTACCGCTTCTACTGATGCTTGTCTGGTTGAGCTCAATCAACCAATTCCTGAAGATTATGGCGTTTTTTATGCCGGATGGTCTCGTTCCACAGTTCCATCACCTTCCGGCATGTGTATCCATCATCCTTCTTTGGATATTAAAAAAATATCACCAACATACCCTTTATACACTGTAACACAATATGTTCTTGGATGGCGTGCCGATTGGTCAACTGGTGCCTGCACTGAAGGAGGTTCTTCAGGTTCCCCATTATTCGACAGTGATCATCGAATTGTTGGGCAATTATATGGAGGCTTGTCAAAATGCGGCGCTCCTCCATCATCAATGTTTGATGTATATGGAAGATTCGACATCTCCTGGGACGCAACACCACTCTCTTCTTCCGGCAAAATTAAAGATTACTTAGATCCGTTAAATCTTGATCCGGAAACATGGGACGGACGCTATGGGCAAATTGTAGATGCTGAATTAGCGGCTATTATTATCCCGGAAGATTTCTATACTTCTGCCGCTACTATTGAACCAAAAGTAACCATAAAAAATAGTGGGGACTTTCCTATTGATTCTGCTTCAGTTTCATATACCATTGATGGAGACAATCCCGTAACAAAAACGTGGACTGGTCTCCTTGATATAGATGAAACGGTTGATATTACTTTTGATGCTATAACGCTGACCTATGGAGTACATGTTTTTGAAGCCACTGTTGTTGTTGAAGACGACGGTAAAAATACCAATGACACCAAATCAAAAACTTTTGAAGTAGTGATTGAAGATGGTCCATATTTAGCTTATGACAGTCATGAAGTGGTTGGCGGTGATCTCTTAACTTATATTTCAACGAACACACCCATTCAGGTAGTAATGAAGAATGTAGGTGTTGTACCAACTCCGGGACCGATTACAGTTACGATTTCATGTGATGACCCATTACTTACCATAAACAACGCCACTGCACAGATAACAAACGTAATAAATGCCGGTGGAACAGCCACTGTTCTCTTCAATATTACCATTGACCACTCCATTCTGGATGGAAAAAGTTTTCCCGTAATCATAACCGCTTCACAAGAGGATAATGCCATTTGGAAAAGTAAAATGACCTTAATTGCTTTTGCACCGAAATTTTCACTTGAAACAGTTAAGGTTAACGGCTCTGAAACCGGTAATCTAACAGCAGGTTCAGTAGCTACTATTACTGCTGTGGTTAAAAATAAAGGCGGCGCAGATGCTTACAACGTAAAAGGGACTCTCGAAATTTTTAGTGATTTTATAGACCTTGCTTGTCCGGATGTACAACTAGCCGGAAAAATCTTGCCCGCCGGAGAAACTATTGAATTAGATTTTGTTATAATTACTGCACCCGAAATGCCATACGGTCACGAAGCAGATATTAACCTCTTACTTACTGCACAATATGGTCTATCTGCTTCTGATAATTTTACAGTTTCCAATGCAGGTTCAGATAGCTACTGCACACCCGGTAGTACGAATTGTGCATCCGGAGCAGGCGATAAGTTCACTTCTGTTATTATTATTAAAAATTCAGATCAAACAGAGTTGTTGAATAACCCAAGTACAACTTGTGCAACCAATGGGTACCAAAATTTTACGAACATGAGTTTTACATTGGAACCCGAACAGCAATATACGATTAAAGTAAAATGTGCTTACGGTAGTGATTATGTTAGAGGCTGGTTTGATTTGAACGGGAATAACATTTTTGATTCTAACGAACAACTAATCCAGGTTTCATGTCCTACGCCTAATGCAGAGTACACCACTACTTTTTCTATTCCACAAGAAGTGACACCGGGAGAACACCGTTTCAGACTACGCGTTAATTGGAATACTTACCCGCCAAATGCATGCGATGCATATACATACGGACAAACCCACGACTATACTTTTGTGATTCCCGAACTATATGCCCGTCCTCAAAATGTAGTGGCTGAATTAGACGAAGAAACTATTACAACCACTTGGGAAGCACCTGTAGATGGAACTCCGGAGGGCTACAACATCTATCGTAACAACAGTAAATTAAATGATGAACTTCTTACCGAAACTACTTTTACTGAAGAAGATATTACCGAAGGAGTATATGTTTATAATGTTACCGCCGTATATGAGGGCAACAAAGAATCTTACTCAGCCATGTCAAATGTGATTTGTAATATTTTGCCTCCGGATCCTGAATTTTGTGAACCGCCTGTGAATCTTCAAGGAGACACAATTGGAAACATCGCAATTATTACTTGGGATGAACCGGAAAATATTGATGGAATCTTATTAGGCTATTATATCTATCGTGATGAAGCAGAAACACCTCTAAATGAAGAGTTGATAACTGAAAAAGAGTATCGCGATGAAGAATTGGAAGACGGAACATACCAATATAATGTAGAAACGGTGTATGAACATTGTATTTCAGAAATGTCAGAGAGTGTAATCGTTACAATTAATACAGTGGGTATTCATGAATTACAAATTGCTTCTTATGAATTATATCCCAATCCTACTAACGGAAATGTTACTATTGAAGGTAAAGGACTGAATCGTGTTGAAATCTATGACGTTCAAGGACGCAAGTTAGTTGAATACAATAGTGTAACTGACAACTTGCAAATAAACGTGAATAAGTACGAAAATGGAATCTATTTTGTAAAATTGTTTTCAGAAAAGAATATGACAGTTACAAAACGATTGGTAATTATTAAGTAGTGTGAAAAATATTCTTATCTCCCGCTTTTCAAAATACGTCTCATTTCCAACCACTTCTAATGACGCTTCCGAAACCTATCCCAGCACGAACGAACAACTTGTTTTCGGAGATTTCTTGGTTAAAGAACTGAAAAATATAGGTTTAAAAGAAGTAGAAAAAGACCAATTTGGATATGTTACCGCTACTTTACCGGCAAATTGTGATAAAAAAACGCCGGTAATCGGTTTTATCGCACATTTTGACACCGCACCCGATATGCCCGGAATCAGTGCGCCGAACATCATCGAAAATTATGATGGAAACGATATTGTTTTGGATAAAGAATCGCAAACTATTTTGTCCACCAAAGATTTTCCGGAACTAAAAAATTATGTAGGGCAAACGCTTTTGGCTACCGATGGAAAAACGTTATTGGGCGCTGACGACAAAGCCGGCATTGCCGAAATTATCTGTGCCTTAGAATATCTCATCCAACACCCTGAAATTAAACACGGAAATATCCGTGTGGCTTTCACTCCCGACGAAGAGATTGGAAAAGGAGTACTCCACTTTGATGTTGCCAAATTTGGTTGTGATTTTGCTTACACACTTGATGGCGGAATGTTAGGTGAATTAGAGTATGAAAACTTTAATGCTGCGGGCGCCACCATTACCATTCAGGGCAGAAATGTACATCCCGGATATGCCAAAAACAAAATGGTTAATTCGCAATTAATTGCTATGGAATTTAATGCGCTCCTCCCCGAATTTGAACGCCCGCAATTCACAGATCATTATGAAGGCTTTTATCTGTTAACCAAAATGGAAGGAACGGTTGAAAATAGCAAATTGAATTATATTATCCGTGATCATGATAAACTCCTTTTTGAACAAAAAAAAGAGTTTATGCACAAAATCACTGCTTTTTTGAATGAAAAATATGGACAGGAACGTGTAAAGTGTGAAATTAAAGAGCAATACAAAAATATGCGTGAAATGGTTGAGCCTGTGTTTTATGTAGTAGAGCGTGCCAAAAAAGCGATGCTTGATGCAGGAGTTAATCCCATTGTAAAACCGATTCGTGGAGGCACAGACGGCGCCAACCTTTCATTCAAAGGACTGCCCTGTCCTAATATTTTTGCCGGCGGACACAACTTTCACGGAAAATACGAATTTATTCCGGTGGAATCTATGGAAAAGGCTGTGCAAGTGATTGTGAATATTGTAAAATGCTAAGCACATTTTTCACTGCATCATGTTCGACATAGATAAACTTCACGAAATATGGCAAACAATAACCCGTAATAAAGCGCGCAGTTTTCTCACAGCATTTGGAGTGTTTTGGGGAATGTTTATGTTTATCGGAATGCTCGGAATTGGACAAGGGTTTGAAAATGGCTTGAAGAATCAGGTAAGCAATGTGGCTACTAATTCAATGTTCGTGTTTGCAAGAAATACTACTGTGGAATACAAAGGTTTTAACGCCGGACGATTATGGAATATGAGACAAAATGATATTGAATTGCTTAAAATCCAAATTCCTGAAATTAAAACCATATCAGGAATAACGTGGGTAGGAAATTTCAAAGCAGCTATCAATGATAAAAATACAGATGTTTTTTTGCAAGGAATTGATAATTTATATTATGAGATAGAGAATCAGAATATTACTTCGGGTAGAAGAATTAGTTATTTAGATGTAGTTGAAAAAAGGAAAGTGTGTGTGATGGGAAATGAAGCAGCAGATCAACTATTTGCAACTGAAAATGAATCAATAGGAACAATGATTAAGATTGGCTCTTTATATTATACAGTTATAGGGGTTGTAAAACCTAGAGGAAATATTAACTTTGGAAGTAATCCCGGTACTACTGTTTATATTCCATCCTCTACCGCGCAACAACTTGGCGGAAGAGGCAATACATTAGATATAATCTCTATATCGGTTTTTGACAATGTGAAGATTAAAACCATTGAAGAAAAAGTAAAGGATATTTTACGCGCTAAACATTTGATTTCACCTTTGGATAACAATGCTGTGATGACTGTTAATATTCAAGATATTTTCCTAATGTTTCGTTATCTTTTTATCGGTATTGCTGCCTTAATTTGGATTGTGGGCTTGGGTACTCTATTTGCGGGCGTTGTGGGAATAAGCAATATTATGTTGGTAACCGTGAAAGAAAGAACCAATGAAATAGGAATCAAGAGGGCGCTCGGCGCAAAACCTAAGATTATTACAAAACAAATTATGATGGAAAGTCTTTTGCTTACTTTTGTTGCTGGATTTCTCGGCATGTTTTTCGGTATTTTAGTTTTAGTACTTACTGAACATGCTTCTCAGGATGCAAAGATGTTTTCAAATCCAACTATTTCATTTACAATGGCAATCACAGGAACAATTATCATTATTTTGTCAGGACTAATTGCAGGGATCATTCCTGCTAAAAATGCATTGAAAATTAATGCTATTGACGCTTTAAGAAACGAATAAATAATAAAAAAATAGAACTAATAAATAAGTAACATGATAAAAATTCGTAATCTTGGAGTAGAAAACTCCCTTTTCAATCAATTTATTTCAGAAGTTAGAAATACTAAAATACAAAATGATGCCATGCGTTTTAGAAGAAATATGGAACGTATCGGTGAAATTTTTGCATACGAAATAAGTAAAACACTGCCCTTTGAAAAAACAACCATTAATACCCCATTGGGGGAGGTTGATATGAATATTATCTGTCAACAACCGATTTTGGCTACTATTCTTCGGGCTGGATTGCCACTGCATCAAGGGTTGCTAAACTATTTTGATAAAGCAGAAAATGCTTTTATCTCAGCTTTTAGAAAACATGATGTTGAAGGCAATTTTGAAATCCAAATTGACTATATGTCATCTCCAATGCTCAAAAATAAAACATTGATTATTATTGACCCCATGCTAGCCACAGGTAAATCAATGGTTTTGACTTATAGAGAATTGATAACTATGGGGGTGCCAAAACATATTCATATTGTTTCTGTTATTGCCTCAGTAGATGGAATTGAATATATTCAAAAACATCTTCCACATTCTAAAACTTCAATTTGGTTAGGCGCTATCGACCAAGAACTTACAGCTCAATCTTACATTGTCCCTGGTTTAGGGGATGCAGGAGATTTGGCCTTTGGGGCAAAATTGCAGGAGTAAATTTATTTAAAATTTTTATGTTATTTTGCAAATTCAATTAATAGAAATATAATTATATGAAAACGTTTACTTTAGGTGGTGTGCATCCGGAAGAAAATAAATTTGCAAGCGATCGTCCTGTTGAAGAGTTTCCCATTCCAAAAACTGCAACTGTCTTTATACACCAAAATTTGGGCGCCTCGCCTGTATGCCAAGTTAATAAAGGTGATACAGTAAAGGTAGGATCACTATTGGCAAAGGCAGAATCTTTCATCTGCGCTAACATTCACTCACCTGTATCGGGAAAAATTATTAATGTAGAAGAGATTGCTGACAGCTCCCATTTCAAGAAAACCGCTGTAGTCATTGAGACAGAAACTGATGAGTGGGAACCTTATATTGACCGCTCGCCCAATATTGTAAAAGAGATAAAACTCACCAAACCTGAGATCATTCAGCGGATTAAAGATTGTGGTATTGTGGGACTGGGTGGCGCCTGTTTCCCAACCCATGTTAAATATATGCTCCCCGAAGGAAAAGTCGCCGAGTATTTATTGATAAACGCAGCAGAATGCGAACCTTACATTACCGTTGATCACAGAGTCATGTTGGAAAAAGCGGAAGAATGTATGGTGGGAATCAAAGCGTTGATGATTGCATCAGGAGCGAAAAAAGCAAAAATCGGTATCGAAAACAACAAGAAAGATGCAATAAATCATTTAACTGAGGTGGCAAAACAATATCCTGACATTGAAGTAGCACCCTTACAAGTAAAATATCCTCAAGGCGCTGAAAAACAGCTCATCAAATCGCTCATTAACAGAGAAGTCCCAGACGGTAAACTCCCTATTGAAGTGGGCGCGATTGTGAACAACATCACCACCTGTTTTGCTGTGTATGAAGCCGTGCAAAAAAACAAACCGCTCATTGAAACATTTTTGACGGTTACAGGAAAGAAAGTTGAAAGCCCAAGAAACTTCAAAGTCCGTATCGGAACACCCATTTTGGATATTTTGAATACCGTCGGCATTCCCGAAAATACCGGAAAGTTGATTGCGGGAGGACCTATGATGGGAAAAGCTGTTTCTAACATGAACTCTTTCGCCGTGAAAGGATTGACTAGTTTATTGCTTATGGACGAAAAAGAGAGCAAACGCGGCGATATCGAACCCTGCCTTCGTTGTGGAAAATGTGTTTGTGGGTGTCCACAGGGATTAGAACCATTCTTTGTATCTGCACTATCTATAAATAACCGTTATGAAGAATGTGAATCTTGTGGCGTATTAAACTGTTGCGAATGTGGCTCATGTTCTTTTACATGCCCCTCAAATCGGCCTGTATTAGACTATGTTAGATTGGCGAAAAACAAAGTGATGGCTTTAAAAAAAAGACAATCATAATGAGAAACAGTAATTTTGTGACTATCGCAAAACAGGTGCTTCAAGATGAGGCATCTGCAATTTTAAATTTACAAAATTTCGTTAATGAAGATTTTGTAAAAGCTTTGCACTTAATTAAAGATGCACCTGGACGGCTTATTGTTACCGGAATTGGAAAGAGCGCCATCATTGGACAAAAAATTGTGGCAACACTCAACTCAACCGGAACACCCGCAATTTTTATGCACGCCGCAGAAGCAATTCACGGCGACTTGGGTATTATTCAACCGGAAGATGTAGTGTTGTGTATTTCAAAAAGCGGAAATACTCCTGAAATATCAGTATTAATTCCATTTTTAAAAAGGCAGGGTAATATATTTATCGCTATGGTGGGTAACATACACTCTTTTTTGGCAAAAGAAGCCGATGTAGTACTCAATTGTTCGGTAGAGCGAGAGGCGTGCCCAAACAACTTAGCACCTACGTGCAGCTCTACAGCACAATTGGCAATGGGAGATGCATTGGCAAGTTGCCTGATTGAATTAAGAGGATTTACTACCGAAGATTTTGCAAAATACCACCCAGGCGGAATTTTGGGGAAACGCTTGTATATTAAAGTAAAAGACCTATACAAATTCAATGAAATTCCGATGGTTTCGCCCAATGCGCCTATGCCCGAAGTGATTTTGGAGATATCAGGAAAACGTCTGGGAGTAACTGCAGTAATGGAAAACGGAAAGATTGTGGGCGCAATTACCGATGGCGATCTGAGAAGAATGCTCCTAAATAATCCGGACTATACTCAATTGATTGCGAAAGATGTGATGACTGAAAATCCAAAAACCATCACCGAAGAGATTTTAGCCGTGGAAGCTTTGGAAGTTATGAAATTAAAAAACATAACAAATCTTTTTGTAGTGGACAACCTTGGAAAGTATATTGGCGTGTTGCATATTCATGATATTGTGAAAGAGGGGATTGTGTAGAAATAGACATTACAACAGAAAAAACTCTATTTTTGCCGCTCTATTAAATATTTTTTTTATGAAAAAAATCACACTTATTTTATTGACATGCAGCATATTTATTTTTTACAGTTGCACAAACAGCCATTCTTCAAATCCTGCTTCAGTAGAAGATGATGGGGTGCCTGTCTATTTCACTTCCGATATATCACCAAATGGAGTGATGAAAGTTTTTGAGTATGTAAAAGAGCATATAAAGGGAGACAAAATTGGTATTAAGGTACATTTCGGTGAGGACGGAAACGAATATTTTGTACCTGCCACCATGGTGGAACCGCTCGCTAATGCTTTAAAAGCTACTTTAGTAGAAACAAATACTGCTTATAACGGTCGTCGTACTAAAACTGATACCCATATTAAGTTGGCTCATGACCACGGCTTTAATTTCGCACCTATTGACATTTTAGATTCTGGAGGAACAATTGAACTGCCCATTAACGGAGGTAAGCATTTTAAAACTGCTCTGCTCGGAAAGAATCTTGAAAACTACTCTACAATTATCTATTTTACTCATTTTAAAGGCCATGGCAGTTCAGGCTTCGGGGGCTGCATCAAAAATGCATCTATGGGAATGGCTACTCCCCTAGGAAAACGACTCATGCACAATAAAGATTTCCCGAAATGCAAACCGGAAAACTGCATCTCCTGCGGAATTTGCCAAAAAGATTGCCCGACAGATGCTATCTCAATTGAACCTCTTGAAATTAATTTGAATAAATGTATTGGATGTGGAAAATGTATCTCTTCCTGCCCAAAAGGCGCCATTGTAAGACCCGAAAATGAAGAGCAAAAACTGATCTTCTTAGAAAAGTTGGTAGAATATGCTAAACCTGCTATTGAAAATGTTAATTCAGTGTATTTCAACATTATAATGAACGTTTCGCCGAGTTGCGACTGCAGTTCCAAACCGAAAGAACCGTTTGTTAGCGATATTGGTATCTTAGCTTCTACCGATATTGTTGCCATTGAAGCGGCAGCCCACGATTTAGTTGATCAAGCCCACCAATGCAACGATGCTTTCCTAAAAGTAAATTCTGTAAGCGGCAAACATCAGATAATATATGCAGAACAAATGGGGATGGGAAGTAGGAAGTATAAACTCATTGATATTGATAAAAAATAATGCAGAAAGGAAAAGCAACTGCAAAGATCTCTATAAAAAATCGAAAAGCGGAGTATGAGTACTTTTTGCTCACCAAATACACCGCCGGTTTGGTACTCACTGGCACCGAAATCAAATCTATTCGTACTGGAAAAGCAAATATCCAAGATGCGTATTGCTCATTTGAAATCGGGGAATTGTGGGTTCACAACATGCATGTAAGCGAATATGTCAATGGAAGTTACAACAACCACGAAGCAAAAAGAGACAGAAAATTACTGCTTACAAAACGGGAAATAAAAAAATTACTTATTAAACTGAATGAGCGTGGATTCACTATTATTCCTACATTATTATATATCAACGAAAACGGTTACGCAAAATTAGACATCGCATTAGCACGAGGCAAAAAAAAATATGACAAAAGAGAAACCATAAAAGAAAAAGATAACAGATTGAATTATGATAGAGATAATAGTTAGATTTATTCCTGAAATAATGATTGTAGTTTTTGGAATTGTCATTTTGTTGCAAATTTTGTACTATATAACCATTTTCAGTAGATTCTCTTTTCACAAACAAAAACTTATTGAAAAAAAAGAAAATCCATTTGTTTCAATTGTTATTGTTGCAAAAAATGATGCACACAACCTTATCAAAACACTTCCCGAAATTCTATCACAAGAATACCCCTATTTTGAAGTAGTTGTTGTGAATGATAATTCGAAAGATGAGACACAGCAAATGGTAAAGGACTTTCAATATCGTTTTTCAAATATCAAATTGGTGGATCTAGAATCTTCTGTAACCAACATTAAAGGAAAAAAGTTTCCTCTAGCGTTGGGAATTAAAGCAGCATCCTACGAACATATTTTATTGACAGATGCTGATTGCTTTCCAGCATCAACCCAATGGCTTAGAATGATGGCAAGCCACTTTAATGAAAATACAAAAATTGTTTTGGGATTCAACAGTATTAGTAATAAAATAGGATTTTTCAACGCTTTGATTCGCTTTGACAAATTGCATCAGGCTATTCAATATTTTTCCTATTGTCTAGCAAAAATTCCCTATATGGGAGTGGGACAGAATTTGGCTTATACGAAGTCTATTTTCTTTAACAACAGAGGCTTTGCATCTCAAAACCATTTGCGATTTGGGGATGACGACCTCTTTATTAACCAAGTCGCTTCAAGAACAAATTGCTCAATTGAGTATAGAAAAGAGGCACACACCATTTCACGCCCTAATCGAAATTTTAATAATTGGTTTTTACTCAAAATATTTAGAAGCAGAACTAGAAGACTCTACACTAAAGCAGACCGTTTTTTGTTGAATTTTTACCATTTTCTCATGACTTTTTCTTACATTTCGCTCGGATTTGCACTCTTTGTTACATTTCACAATCTTACCTATTTGAGTGTTGTAATCAGTGTTTTAGTAATCAAATACACAATTCAATACATATGTTTTGGGTATGCAGCCTTAAAACTCAATGAAAAGAAACTGATTCCGCACATCCTGATTTTTGATATTATCTTTTCTGCATTGAACCCCATTGTTTATATTGCTTCCAGGTTTAAGGAAAGATAAAGGATAAATGAAATGGTATTTATAAATTTATCTATAGTTTTTTCTGTTATTTTGCGCCCTTATTTTTTAAAATAAAATTATTACAAACGATGGAAATTTCAACCAAGTACGACCCCAAAGAGATTGAAAACAAGTGGTATAAATTCTGGGAAGAGAACCAACTCTTTGCCTCAACGCCCGATGAACGTCCGCCTTATACGATAGTCATCCCGCCACCGAACGTCACCGGAGTATTGCACATGGGACATATGCTGAACAATACCATTCAGGATGTGCTGATTCGTCGTGCACGGATGTTGGGATTCAACGCATTGTGGGTGCCGGGAACCGACCACGCCTCCATCGCTACTGAAGCCAAAGTGGTGGCGCTGCTGAAAGAAAAAGGAATTGATAAAAATTCGATTACCCGTGAACAGTTTATTCAACACGCCTGGGAATGGAAAGAGAAGCACGGCGGAATCATCTTACAACAACTGCGAAAATTAGGAGCTTCGTGCGACTGGAACCGTACTAAGTTTACAATGGATGCAGACCTGTCGGAATCGGTAATGGATGTGTTTGTTGACCTGTACGAAAAAGGAAAAATCTACCGCGGCGTGCGTATGGTAAACTGGGATCCGAAAGCACTGACCGCCGTTTCTGATGAAGAGGTAATTTATCACGAAGTACAATCAAAACTCTACTATCTAAGGTATGAGATTGAACCTGAAAATGTAACTTATAACTCGTCACTTGTAACCGGTAAAGAATACATTACCATCGCAACCACCCGCCCCGAAACCATCTTGGGCGACGTGGCAGTGTGTATGCACCCCGAAGATGAACGTTTTCAACACTTAAAAGGAAAACGTTGCATTGTTCCGCTCGTTAATCGTTCTGTTCCTCTTATTTTTGATGAATATGTGGATAGAGAATTTGGTACCGGAGCGCTGAAAATTACCCCTGCACACGACATCAACGACTATCATATTGGAATAAAACACAAATTACAGTCTATCAATATTTTTAACGACAATGGAACGCTGAATGAGAACGCGGAAATTTTGATTGGAGTGGACAGGTTTGAAGCGCGCAAACAGATTCTCCCTCTATTGGAGAGTACCGGAAATTTAGTAAAAATTGAGGAATACACCAACAAAGTGGGCTTCTCAGAGCGCACCAACGAAGCGATAGAACCCAAACTCTCTATGCAGTGGTTCTGTGATATGGCAGCATTGGCGAAACCGGCATTGGAGGTAGTAATGAACGATTCCGTTTGTTTCTTTCCTGAAAAACTAAAAAACACATACTCCCATTGGATGGAAAATGTGAAAGATTGGTGCATCAGCCGCCAGTTGTGGTGGGGACACCGCATCCCTGCTTATTATCTGCCTAACGGAGAGGTTGTGGTGGCAAAAACCAAAGAGACTGCCTATCAAAAGGCTATAGAGAAATTTGGAAACAAATTTACAATTGAAGATTTGAAGCAAGATGAAGACGTAGTAGATACGTGGTTCTCCTCGTGGTTGTGGCCCCTGTCGGTGTTTGATGGCTTGCGTTTTCCTGATAATGAAGATATTAAATATTACTACCCCACTGCAGTATTGATAACAGCCCCCGATATTATTTTCTTTTGGGTGGCACGGATGATTATGGCAGGTTTGGAGTGGCGTAACGAAATTCCATTTAGAGGTGTTTACTTTACAGGTATGGTACGAGACAAATTACGCCGTAAAATGTCAAAACAATTGGGCAACTCGCCCGACCCGATAGAGTTGATGGATAAGTACGGTGCGGATGGCGTGCGCGTGGGGATGCTCTTTAGTTCCCCGGCAGGAAACGATCTAATGTTTGATGAAGCGCTGTGCGAGCAAGGCAGAAATTTTAGCAACAAAATTTGGAACGCTTTCCGCCTGGTTAAAGGATGGGAGGTTGATGCGAATATTCCTCAACCCGAACACACAAAAATTGCAGTTGAGTGGTTCAAAAATCGCCTTATTGAGGTTACTCAAAAATTGGATGACGATTTTTCTAAATATCGTATGAGTGACACATTGATAGGTATTTACAAATTGATCTGGGATGACTTCTGTTCCACATTTTTAGAAATAGCCAAACCGGCATACCAACATCCCATTGATGCCGAATCGTTTACTGAAATTATAGATATTTTCGACCAACTGTTACGCATCCTGCATCCGTTTATGCCGTTTATCACAGAAGAGTTGTGGCAATGTTTGAAAGCGCGAAGCGAAAAGGAAACAATAATGTATGCCCCAATGCCTAAATTTGACGAGCCTGCTGATGAGACTTTACTTACCTCTTTCGAAAACACTATGAAAATAGTGGAACAAATTCGCAGAATCCGTACAGAAAAAAACATTCCTCAAAAGGTGGAGTTGAAATTGTATGTGATAAGCGGGAAACAGGAGACGGGAGATAGAAAACAGAATGCAGGAGAAAACTCTTACGCTCTTCCGGTCTTACACTCTTCCGGTCTTAAAGTAATCCAAAAACTCTGCAATTTGCAAACCATTGAATACGTGCCGGAAAAGCCAGCCGGTAGTGTTTCATTCATTGAAAATAAACTTGAATATTGCATTCCATTGACAGATACGATTAATGTAGAAGAGGAATTAAAGAGATTAAGAGAGGAGTTAAAATACGCCGAAGGATTTTTACAATCGGTGGTAAATAAACTTTCTAACGAAAAGTTTGTGGCGGGTGCGCCCGAACAAGTAGTTGCCAACGAGCGCAAAAAACAATCGGATGCAGAAACCAAAATTGTGATGCTGAAGGAGCAGATTGAACATTTAATCAATGGTTAGGGGTTAGTGGTTTGAGAAAAATATATAAACCCGTATTTAAATTATTAAGAAATGAAAAAACATATTCCTAATTTTCTTACTTGTTGTAACGCTTTTGTTGGCGCTATTTCGATAGTATTTGCCTTAAAAGGATTTTTAGAAACTGCTGCATTACTGATTGTTTGTGCAGCAATTTTCGATTTTTTAGATGGATTTGCTGCGCGAAAACTCAATGTACACTCTATCATCGGAGCCGACTTAGACTCACAATCCGATATTGTATCTTTTGGCGTTGCACCCGCCGCTATCCTCTATATGTGGCTCGATTTTTGTTTTGATAATTTACAACCTGAGTTGCAGTTTTTCCCTCTCACACTCCTACCCTACTTTGCATTTATTATCGTTCCGTTTTCAGCGTACCGATTAGCCAAATTTAACAACGATAAAAGACAACAATTCGTTTTTTTCGGATTACCCACACCGGCAAACGCCTTTTTTATAGCTTTTTTACCATTTGCTGCAAATAAACTACCTCTTTTGGATAATTTTTGGGTATTAATGGGTTTAACACTCGTCTTCTCAATACTACTTGTAACAGAGATTCCTATGTTTTCGCTCAAGTTTTCTAACTATAATTTTAAGAAAAACCTAATCAGATATATTTTTTTAATTTTTTCCGCAATACTGCTCTCCGCTTTTCAGTTGGCAGCATTTCCCATTATCATCCTTCTATATATCCTTATCTCGCTCGTCCAATATGGCTTAACTAAAATATTACATCAATGAAAATCAATTCTATAGCCTTGTTTTGTGGTTCTGCCGACGGTTTTCATCCAAAATATAGAGAACTTGCTGCCGCCTTTGGATTGCGATGCGCCCGGCAAAAGATCACATTATATTACGGTGGCGCTGCCTTAGGATTGATGAAAGCCGCAGCAGATGCCTGCCGTACCCATCAAGGAAAAGTTATTGGCATTGCCCCTTCGTTTTTCTCTAATTCTACGGTCATTGACACTACTTTGGATGAACTCTACTTGGTTGACTCTATGAGCGAAAGAAAACAAATGCTGGAGCGCTCTGCCGATGCTTTTGTAGCTTTGCCAGGTTCTTACGGCACTATGGACGAATTTTTTGAAGTTCTCACCGACGCTCAACTCGGACTACACCACAAACCTGTTGCCATCCTTAATGCTTCCGGATATTATTCTCCACTTATTCAACAACTTGAAATATTTACAAAGGAAGGCTTCCTGCGCGATTTTCATTACAACCTACTGATCATTGCCAATACTATTGACGATCTTTTTGAAAAATTGGAAAACTACGAAAACTCTAACAGTCGGCACTGGTTGGATAAAATAAAAAAAAGTAATTAGATATGCCCCTGGATTATCATTTTACCTGTTTCTCTCGATTCGTTCTAGCCTCACAAGGATTAATATCCAAATACAACTCTGCTCCGGATGGCACATAAAAGTCATTCTTCAATTCAATAAAATCAGTAGCCCGTAAAGAAACATTTTGCCCTGTTGTTAAAGAAGAAACACCACTTAAACTGATGGACTTTTTAACTCCGTAGCTATAGCCGTTCTCGAAATCGATTTTAACATTATTTTCATCGCTAACAGAAATATTCGAATGGCATATCAATTGATAGGCATTCGCAGTATCAACATACATATAAGCGGGAGGCATTGTACTACTTACCGGACAGCCATTATTCCAGGAGTCAGGAAACAATGCAAGATTTATAATAAGTTGCATCCGATGTTGCAAGCCCGTATGGGTTACTTGTCTAACTATTTTTTTGTCTCTATACCATGTAATCTTATCTCTATCCCATTCCACACCATACCAATGGAAACCATTAGTGTTATTACAATAATGCCATACAGCATCTTTTTGAGGATCTTGCGGATCCTCTCTATAATTACTTGAAGTTTCATTTAACCTGCAACCATTTGCTTCCATAATATCTATTTCATTATACCAATCATCTCCAGATGAGGCCCAAAGCCAAAAAGCAGGAAATAGCCCTGTGCCTGTAGGTAATTTAGCATGGATTTCATAATAGCCGTAGTGATATAATTGACTATAATTATAAGATACGATTTGACCGGAAGTATAACTATATGTATCACCGCCACAATTACAATTAGGGTTTGTGCAATGATAGTTTTCTGCTTTGGCTGTCAACACAAGTTTTCCATTTTCAATGCTTACATTGGCGGGAATATAGTGTTGTGGTTCGCCGTGAACACTATGAGATGTATACCATCTCGAACTTAACGAATTAAAAACATCTTCAAAAATCACATTCCAATTCTTATCTTGAGGATAATGTTGCCCCAACGCAGGAATAATAAACAAACAAGCTAATGTTATAATACTTAATTTTTTTTTCATTTTTTCCCTCCTTCCTTTTTTATTCCATTAATGGTATAACAAGTTTTACAACCTTGCATTATAGTTTCAGCTTCAATAGATACTTTATTCTTTTCTTCAAATTGTCCTCTCACAGGAAAGTAATTTCCAGTTATTATTCCGGACTCATCAACATTTACTAAAGTTGAGTAATTTTTTATAAAATTAATATTGAGTTGATTTAGCTCATCCCCGAGACTGATAATACCTAAATAATAATAAAGTGTATCAAATCCAATATATGGGTTACCATCAGGAGGATACACCCAAAAAGTGCTCTTCACTACAAAATCCCAATTTCCTACCCATTTTGCACGATAATCTCCCACTTTAATATAACATTTTGCCTGTTTATAATTACCACCTTCTTCTGCTGTAACGGTAATGGTAGCCATTCCTTTATTGACTGCTGTTACTAAGCCATCATTGTTTACCGTAACGCTCCCAGGATTGTCACTATACCACGTTAGTTTTTTATTGGTGGCATTTTCAGGATAAATGGTAGCAATTAGGGTTTCCGTTTTACCCACCTCAAGGATAAGTTCATTTTTATTAAGAATCAGATCTGATACAAGTATAGGTTCCGGATTCAGTGGTTCCGGAATCGGTAGTTCCGGAATCGGTATTTCCGGGTTAAGTTTTTGGCATGCAGAGAAAAGAAAAACAGAAATTGCAAAGATTGTTAATCCTAAGAAAAAATATTTTTTATTCATAACAAAATTGTTTAAAGATTTAATTGCGCAAAAATAAAAATTATTTCGTTAGAATCATTTGTTTGGCATCGCTGGTTTAGGGCAAAGGTATTAAAATTCGAATATGTTTGATTTAAAAAAACTCGCGACACTTTTTTGGGTGTTGCAAAAACAAATCTGTTTTTTTCAGGTTAATTTTTTTTTTATACTATTATTTTCCTTTACCCCTTGACAAATGCGTTTTTGTAATGTATATTTGCGCGACATGAGGGCGATTACGTACCAAAAATGGTCGCGCCGCAGGCGCGCAATGATGCATAACCGTATGCAAGCGTAGCGCAGCTTACGGTAAGGGCGATACGTAGGCAGCGTAAGCCCCGCAGGGGTGAGATTATAAAAACAAAAACAATAAGAATACTATTAATGAGCTAC
>JAITUN010000277.1 GCA_031286285.1 Bacteroidales bacterium
GTCAATGTTTTTATATCTTTGTCAATTATGAATTCTATCTCATTACGATTATTTCTCATAAAGTCACAAACATCAAACGAAAGTATTTCCGCACTTATATCTCTAACATCATTAATCCATTTCATCCTGTTTTGCGTGATGTTTTCCGTTTTTAATCTGTGGAACTGGATAAAAATGTTTATCATTCCAACAATAAGCGTTAAGTAAACCGCTAAATGCGTTAGAAAATTATCAAATAGAAAACTAGGTTTAACCAAATACTCCATTTTACTTCCCCTATATTTGTTTATCTGTTTTACCTATTGAGACGATACACCGACTACCATGACATGAGATAATCGTTGCCATGGTAGCCGCTCGTGCCGGCAGCACCACTATGACTGTGCAACGCCGAAAAACCAAACTCGACTGTACCGTTCCAGCCCTTAATCATATATGTAGCCCATAAGCAAGAGCCATCATTTATATCGTTCTCTCAAATAATCGTTCACCTCTTTCATCTCCGGATAGATATACGGTTTGCTTATTCCGAACTTTTCAAGGACTTCCAAAGAGAGTCCTTTTTGTATTTTGATTTTAAGGATTTTTTCTATTGGCATTCCTGTCCATTGGAAGCTATCTCGCCAAAATCCGGGCTTTTTATAGCTTCCGTCTAACGGAATAGCCTTTGCTGGATTATGCACATTCAACCCAAATAGTAAAAAGGCTCCCTTCTGCAACCTTATCCTGTCGGTGTTCAATTTTGTCTTTACACACTGAACAGAAAAAATGTCGCCAAGACAAATCAAATCTTGCGCGTGAGGCTTATCTTCTTTGATATGATGAAGTAAATAGTCGAAGAACTTTTTATTGTATTCTTTCGGTAACAAACCGCTATTTATTATTTCTTCCGCGTTTTTTACGAGTCTAGTTTTTGATTTGTTGCCGTATGGCGCCTCACCATCTTCTTCACTAAACGGCAATTTAACAAGATTCGCAAGTACTGCTACAGTATCTGAATCATAATACTTGATTTTTTCTGTTGAAATAACAAATAAATATACACAACCAGCTTCGCAGGAATCTTCCTCTAACGCAAAATATAATGATGTAAAGCAATCTTCGCTTAAGTCAAGCATCCGTGTAGCGCATACCATGTGTTGCATTCTGCTTAAATGGTCTATTGTCGTTTTATCCTGCTCAAAATATTTGTCGTTGAATCTCATAATTTCTTTATAAAAAACGTCTTCTTTTTTGTACAAACCATCTCTGAATATTGACGGAACTAAAGCAGATTCCCCATAGTCTTTACTTTCTCCTCTAAAATAAACTGTACACCCTTTATTTTTATAGGTAGATACAAAATTTTCTACAGTTTCTACGTATTCCGCCATAGTGTAGACAGATGTTTTTTCAATAATGCCCATAATTTAATCTGCCTTTGAAATGGATGTTATGGTATAATTTCCTTTATTAACTTTCTCTATCTCAAATTTCAATCTTTTGTTTTCTATAAAACCGTGAGACAACAAACTGCCTATAACTCCATTGACATCTTTTTTCAAACGAAATTTCTCATTCGACATAAGTGGAAACGGCTTTTCTTCATCATTACTAGTAACAGGCTCTAAGATGTTGTAACTTTTCTTCTTTCCATCAATTTCAGATTCAAAAAAGTTTTTACCAACGCCTTTAAGCACAAATTGCGCATCGTCGCTTTGAATTTCTATTTTTTCAACCGTTGCGGTAATTTGATATTTGCTCATTTTTTTGTTGTCGAGTAGACAGCCTCGACAAGCCTTTCATGGTTAATTTTATTGTGAAAAGTTTGTCTATTTCTCTTCACAAGTTTACAATACTTTGATTAATGTTTCCCACATAACGACTTTTTCAAGCCGACGACAAAATCGCTAAAAAGGCTTAATCTCTATCCGTATTTCATAGGCGCCTTCCTTTCTGAAAATGAAACAACCGATAAAACAGTATACCCGTACCGATTATGCGGTTATTTATGATTTGTTTATTTCAATCAGCAATACAACGCAACGAGAAAAGGGTTGTCTTTCTTTGACTGTCTGTCGTCACGTTGACGGCGTTAGGAGTTATGACAGCACTCGAAGCGTGAGACTCCATATTCGAGTTCGCGTTCCACCACCTACCAACGACGCCAACTGCGCTGAAACCGTCGCTATCGCCAACACCACCAGGCAAAGCCGAAAAACCAAAATCGTCAGTACTAGGAGAATCAAGACAAAGTCCATTACAAACAGAAGCACCCCAACCAGTCGTAGAGCTCAATTTAGGTCTAGACGGTGAACCCACAAATTCTCCCAAAATAAGCCACTCAGTACCTCTAGGAACATACCAACCATCAGGACAATTACCACTAACAATAGGGCTATTCAAGCAATTCGTCACGTTTCCGGAATAGCAACTCGACACTTTACCCGTAGCTCCTGACCAATTATAAAGACGACCGTAAACATCACAATTGTTAGGATTATTAGCGTAACATACGCCAAGATCACCACGGTAGCCTGCCCAATTCAAATTTTCCGCCATCCATGTCTGATTGCCTATGGTAACAGTACGATAAATTTGACCGTCCCTCTCATCGGTAAATGATCCCTCACGCCCGACCTTAGCAACCCATTTCGCAAACAGAGTAACATTATTCGTCGGCGTAAAAGTAGCTTTTGAATGATAATTAGTCCCTGTACCGCTTGAATTTGTATTCCACCCCCCAAACGAAAAACCGCTCCTCGAAATATAATCCCTGTTTGCAAGCGTTGTGCTTCCTCCCTCTCTAATAGTCGAAGAGGAGGGCGTTGTACCGGAGCCGCCGTTAATATTGTAGGTTACAATTATGCTCCAATACGCAAACAAAGTAATGTTACGCGTAGGTGTAATTGAGCCCGGGGGGGAGTAACTATCCCCCGTACCGCTTGAATTGGTATTCCATCCGTTAAAATTAAAACCGCTTCTCGAAAACCCGCTACCGCTTGCAATCAACACACGATCTCCGACATTGACAGTCTGCGGGGCAGGTGTTATACCAGTTCCACCATTAATATTGTATGTTATAGTGACTTTTTCAATATTATCACCGCCCGACTCAGGCATCAAGACTATGTTCTGCAAAGTGTTCATCCCTACTACGACATTCAGCGTATACGTGCTATCAACACGCCCTGGCGCGGAAATGGTTATTGCCCAATCTTCGACTGCCGCCGTCGCCGCTTGTTTTGAAAGAGACTTTGACGCGGATGTGAAGCTTTCGTTTCCAAACGTGACATTTATGTTGAGGGCGCCCCCGCTATGTGTCATACGGCTTGTGAAGCTGTGCCCGCTTACCCCTTTAACCGTCAATAAATAGACGCCGGCAACGAGATTGGGGCGCGATATGTTTTTAGCCGCTTCCGAGGCGCTCGCGTTGGTATGCAAGATCCGCCTTCCATTTATCGAATATAGCGAGATTTCCGCGGTTTTGTAATTTTGACCGGGCAAACTTAAGGAAACCCTGCCGCGTTGATTATTTGCGATTGTCGGTGTGGTACTTCGTGCGTTTTGTTGCCTGTCAATTACGCTTGTTGAAGTTACAAGGGGAATCTTCAAGGTATCTGCCGTATTCGCCGTTACGTTCATTGATACAACGTTTTCGCTCCGTTCAGCCTTGACCGTGGCGTTTACGTTTACGATAAACGGCACGTAGGCTATGTCGATATTTTGCGCCATCACCGACCCCCCTGTTACCATCCAAAAGGCCATGACCATCGCCATTGTCCTTCCTACCCTTCCGTTTCCGGCTTTTCTTACCAGCTCTTTACGCATTTCCGTCATAAAGAACTCCTTTCTTTTGTTTTAAAACTAGTAAATTTAAAATTAAGGTTTATTTTTTCCTTATTATGGTTATGCATGGTTTTACTATTATATATACTGGCATGCGTATTTGGTGTTATTAGTAGTTTACGCGCGTGTACGCTTGCATATAATATAGTATATACATTAGTATACATATATTTTGCGTGGTATTTATTGGTGTTTGTGTGCGTCATATTACCCTCTGCGCATCGTGCTTTGAGAGGCATTTGGGGTATTGTGCGTATTTTATGTGTTTTGTGTGTTTCGCGGGTGTTAGAAATTGTTTGGTATTGGATTTGCTGAATAGGGGGGGGGGGGGGGGGGGGGGGGTTTGGTGCTGTCCTGGCCCCGGGCCGCGCGGCCGGCGGTGTTTGGTGTTTGGGGATTATATGAACT
>JAITUN010000250.1 GCA_031286285.1 Bacteroidales bacterium
AAATGGTATATTGATGGAGGTGAGGAAATTACAGCACGAGATAAATTAGTATGGAGCAAACCCCTCCCCAACGGAGAATATGATATTGAAATGTGGGTACTCTTTGAGAACGATCAAGATACAACCATAGAAAGTACTTTAAAAGTTGAAGTTTTTTGGGTTACGATAAAGAATGTGAAGTATTAAAACAGATATCAACAAACGATTCATCTAAAGCATTGAAAATGAGGTTAATGAGGTTGAGGATCGTGAGCGGGCAATCATTTTCTACTGAGGTCGTTTTGTTTACGAAATTAGGTGAAAATAAGGTTTTTATAGAGTAAAAAGCAGATTGTATTCTTAATATTTTTAAATTGGATTTAGCCATACACTTCTTCTTCTTTCGTACTGTTTAATTTTTTCTATCACAAAAAAAAAGAATTAGCCAAAAATCGAAAATTTTAAGTATCTATTTGAGATAAATCGTATTTTTGCTGCCAATTGTCAAGACAAATAATTTTGTGTAAAATTGATAAATTAATAGAAAATAGTATATGGAACGAAAATTGATGTCAGAATTGCTCAAATGGAAAGACAAGAGTAGCAGAAAACCACTCTTGCTTGAAGGGGCGCGTCAGGTAGGGAAAACCTATTTACTTAAAGATTTTGGCAAACGTTATTTCAAAAATGTGGCGTACATTAATTTTCAAAATCCAAGTGAAGAATTAATTGATTTGTTCAATGGGTCTATTAATCCCAAACGAATCATTACAATGCTTGAACTTATTTTGAATATGAAAATTTCGCCTTCCGAAACGTTGATTATTTTCGATGAGGCGCAAGACGTACCGCGAGCATTAACTTCTCTGAAATATTTTTACGAAGAAGCCCCCGAATATCATATTGTTACTGCTGGCAGTTTGCTTGGCGTTTTTCTGCACAAAGGTACCTCCTTTCCTGTAGGCAAAGTGAATTCGCTGAAATTAGAGCCAATGGATTTTGAAGAATTTTTGTGGGCAAACAATCGGGAAAATATTGCAACTTTTTTAAAATCAAATCCAACAGAAACTACTTTTAACGAAATTCTGTCGGATCTATTTAAACAGTACTTATATATTGGCGGAATGCCCGAAGCTGTTGCAGATTGGATTGAAAATAAAAATGTAGAAAATATCAACGCTATTCAAGAAGAAATTTTGGGCAATTACCGCAAAGATTTCAGCAAATATACTGATAACACAACTGCAATTCGTATCCGTCAGGTTTTCGACAGTTTATCTGCTCAATTTGCCAAGAAAAACGACAAGTTTCTTTACGGAACTGTAAAATCCGGGGCAAGAGCAAGAGAATATGAGACAGCTATTGAATGGCTGATTGATGCAGGAATCATACGTCGTGTCAATCAAGTAAATTGTGGTAATAAAATACCTCTTAAATCTTACGCCAATCCTTCAGCATTCAAACTTTACTTTGTGGATATTGGGCTGTTTCGCAACCTTGCCGAAATTCCTTTTGAAGTAGTTAACAGCAAAACCGCTATTTTCGACGAATTTAATGGCTTAGTAGCAGAACAATTTGTGTTGCAACAGTTGGTAAAACATTCCCTTTTTTATTGGACAGGCGGAGAAAGCAGCGAAGTAGATTTTGTAATGCAATACGGTTCTGAAATTGTTCCGATTGAAGTAAAAAGCGGAACGAATGTAAATGCTAAAAGTTTAAAATTATTCCGAGAAACTTACTCGCCAAGAATCAGTATTCGCTTTTCGCTGAAAAACACACGATTAGACAATGACTTGCAAAATATTTCTTTGTTTTGTATATTTTTATGTGAACAATTACTTGAAACCTCGTCCGAAAAATGTGTAAAACAAAAGGAAACCTCATCCGAAAAATGTGTAAAATAAAATATAATGAATCAACAAATTTTGCAAGAAATACCTAACACGAAAATAATCATAGTTGATGACCACGAACTCTTTCTGTTGGGTTTACGAACTGCTATCACAAACCGTCATCCCGATATTGAAATTGTGGGGGAAGCACAATCGGGTACCGTTTTTTTTAGTTTGCTCAAAACCACGACTGCCGATCTCGTACTCCTCGATATTATGCTCCCCGATATGAGCGGTATCGAAATTGCTCGCCGCTTGAAAATTGAATACCCAAAGATAAAAATCCTTGCTATCTCTGCAGAAAAATCTGCTGCAACGATAGAAGAGATGCTCAAAATCGGTATCGAAGGTTTTATCAGCAAACTCAACAGCAATCCTGATATCCTTGCCGTAGCCGTAAACACCATTATGCAAGGTGGAGAATATTTCGGAAGCGACATATCCGAAATTATACATCGCATTTACATAGCCAAAAAGAAAACCACAGAAGTAACCTCCGAATTTTCTCATAAAGAGAGACAGATCATAGAATGTTGCCACGAAGGAATGTCTTCTAAACAGATTGCCGACAAATTATTTATTTCTGTCAGAACAGTGGATTGGCATAAATATAATATTTTTCGTAAACTCGGTATAAACAGTTCGTTAGAAATGGTGCGTTATGCTATGAAAAATGGAATACTGTAAAATCCTAAAATTGTGAAAACCCTTATCACATCATTTTTTTTCTTAATCATCTCTGTTTGCAGTTATGGACAAAATATGGATAGCCTTTATCATCTATATTTGTCATCAAAAGGAGAAAAACGCATTGCAGTAGTCAATGAGATCTCGCAGGCTGCTTTTGATTTGGAACTTAACGATTCATTGTATCACTTAGATCATAAAGCAAAGCCGGAATTAGCCGCAGCCATAGTGAACGAAATAATGACAGTTCATGCCGAATACACATTGAATGACCTTAATAAAGCAATAGCATTTGCACTTGAAGCCGCGCAACTTTACGAACAGTTAGACAAAGTAAAGGAGATGGACTTAAATTTGTCTGCCGCAGGAGTCTATTATTATCGAATGGGTGATTATGAAAAAGCCATTGAGATAATGCTCAGGTGTTATGAGTTGGAAAAGAGTCTGAACAATATGACCTCTTTAAGCACTACGTTGAATAATTTGGGAATTGCTTACAGCAACTGGGGCTACAACAAAGCAGCGATTGAGTATTTTCGTAAAGCCATTGAAATTGAACGCCCGCTCAACCGTCCTATGCAATATGCCGGGCGATTGAGTTCGCTTGCAAAGGAACTCGCTCTTTCCGGTAATTATCAAGAAGCCATTGCGTTGATAAAAGAGGCGCTTGTTTACGACCAAAAAATTGAAGGAATGCTGCGCGAAGATCGTTTAGGCGCACACAATATCATTATGGGAGATATTTATGCAGAAGCCGACAGCCTGAAGCAAGCCGAACAATGCTATAAATATGCCGTTTCGATCTTTGAAAAAATCAACCGCCAACAATTGCTCGCCTCATCTCTGCTTGGATTGGGACGTTTGAAACTGAAAATGAATCGCTATACGGAAGCCATTGAAATATTAAAATATTGCGTCGAGGTCAGCGAAAAAAACCAATTACTCGGGATCATTCAAAAAGCAAACCGTTTATTGTACGAAACATATAAACGAATCGGCTCTTCAACATTAGCGCTTGCTCACCTTGAGCAATCTATCGCTTTGGATACTTTAATTTTTAAAGAGACAACCCAAAAACAGATCTCTGAATTTCAGGTAAAATATGAAACCGCCGAAAAACAATTGGAAATTGAGCGCAAACAAACAGAAATAGACCGCTATCAAACAAGGCAATTCATTTTTATCGGCGGAATTATTGCGTTAGGATTGCTACTTACTTTGTTAGGTGTTATTGTTGTGCAACGAACCCGCCGCAACCGCGACCTCGCAGAAATGAACGCCATCAAGGATAAGTTTTTCCGCATCATCTCCCATGACCTGCATAATCCTGCAATTGCCCAGCGCGATGCCCTGCAAATGCTTGCCGAAAACGCAAACCAATGGGACAACAAAACACTGTCTGACTATTATCAGCAGTTGAACAGGTCGGCAAATCATTTGGTGGCTTTGGTTAAAAACCTGTTAGACTGGGCAAAAATGCAAACAGAACACGAAATTTACCGCCCCGTCTCCTTTAGCCTCGTTTCTGCCTTACAACCCGACATTGG
>JAITUN010000086.1 GCA_031286285.1 Bacteroidales bacterium
AAAATCCAGTCGGGCTTACGCCCTTTGTGGATTTTTGCTCCACCACATTTTTACAGCCCTGCAAAACCTTCGGTTTCGCTTATCCGGGCTGTAAAAACGTCATATACCTAGAACGTTAGACGACATAATATTTCAAATGTAATCGCCGCATCCATGCGGCTCAAATAATAATTAAATTATTGTTTATTATATGTATCTGATGTTATTTCTATCCAAATACGTTTTGAAATTAGCCATTTTGAGATTCTATTTATTATTTTATCGAAATTTTTCATTTGAGTTTTCCCTCGAATTGCACATTCCCAAATAATACATATTCTCCAACCAGAAGCCCGTAAATAATTTAATACTCCAGCATCTCTGTCTCTATTTTTTTCTATTTTTTCTACCCAAAATTGGGTATTGGATTTTGGTATTTTAAAATTTTCGCAACCAATATGCCCATGCCAAAAACAACCATGTATAAATATAACGGCATTGTATTTTTTTAGAACAATATCTGGTTTACCATATATTTTGCTATTAATCCTGTATCTATACCCTAACTTGAAAAGACCTTTTCTTATCAAAAGTTCTGGCTTGGTATTCCGACTGCGAATACCTGACATCATTTCACTTCTTTTCTCTTTGGTAACTGTATCCATCTTATAAAATATGGGGTTTAACTGCTTTTGCGATAGTATGAAAAAGTGGAACAATTACAGAATTTCCAAATTGTTTATATGCTCTTGTATCAGAAACTGGTATTATAAAATCATCAGGATAACCCATTAATCTGGCACATTCACGAGGCGTAAGCCGTCTGGGGTTTTTCTTTTTCCCTTGATAAACAAGTATTTCTGAACCATCTTTATAATATCGTGCTGACAGTGTTCTGGCTATATCATCTTCGGTAACAAGACCGAAGCCAAAACCATTACCGGCGGCTTTATGTTTTTTTGCATAATTTTGTAAATATGTCCAAAGGTGATCAGTAAGGGTATATTTATCTTGCACTCGATTTTTTCTGAAATCATAATATTTATCCTGATCATGTTCTAAAAAAGGTTCATTTTCATTTTTTTTATGTAAAATATACCCCATTTTTATTTCACCTTTTGGCGGAATAGTTATACTCTCAAGAGAAAACAATGTAGGGTTTTTAAAGCCGACAATAACTATTCTTTCTCTGCGTTGTGGCACCCAACTTTGACCGTCTATTACTTTATAATCAATCGTATAACCAAGTTCTTGTGTTAATGTCTCTGTAATAACCTTGAATGTATTGCCCCTGTCATGTGATTTAAGATTTTTAACGTTTTCGAGAACAAATGCTTTTGGCTGTTTTTCTTTTATTATTCTTGCTACATCAAAAAATAATGTCCCTTGCGTTTTGTCAGAAAATCCTGTTGGTTGCCCTAATGCATTTTTTTTCGAAACTCCGGCTATGGAAAATGGCTGGCATGGAAATCCGGCTAATAATAAATCATGTTCAGGAATTCGCTTTGCTTTAATTTGTGTAATATCACCGTTTATAGGTTCATCAGACGGAAAATTAGTAGTATAAGTTTTTTGTGCATAACTATCCCATTCACTGCTAAAAACACAGGTACCACCAGCCTGTTCAAACCCTTTTCTGATGCCCCCAATACCAGCAAAAAGATCAATGAATGTAAAACCTGACTTTGTACCTGTCGTTTTATAAGGTGTAATTTTCCTCTGTATCATCTCAAACATTCGTTCAGCATATATAGTTTTTAACTCCACCTGCCTATTAAGCCATCTGTGGACAGTACTTGGGTTAACAGAACATTCTCTTGCAATTTCAGAAATGTTGTAAAATCGCCCTATTTGCTCCAAGACTGAAGATGATGTACCTGTTCTTTCATTCATTTTATCCCCTCCCAGTACGGGTATTTATATTGCATTATGCAATACTTCTTCCCTTTTTGTCAAGTGCCATTTTATTTAAATATATGAAATCCAGAAAAATACCGATAATAAGGAGATGAACTTTGATAATTATGAAGAATTTGGAAAATTTTTACTTACTTTAGGAGTAACCAGAGCCTTTTTTAAGCCTTTATCAGAAAACGATAATTCAAAACAACAAATTTATTTTGGCAGTAGTTTTCAGGTATTGCAACAGATACCTTTCGGAAAAATAACAGAATTTCCAGAAAACAAAGAACCAAATTACAAAGCGAGTGTTAATTTTTGGTGGATAAATAATTCTGGGCAAGTTTCTATAGCCCCTAATACACAGTTAATTCTTTATACAAGATATCCAGAGGTAAGGCTATCCGGTTTTTTATCAAATTGTCCCACTGCTCCAAGAGAACATTTACAGCCAATACCCAAAGAAAAACGAGCAAACAATAATGAGAAAGACGGTAGAGTTTTGATTATTGGCATTTGCCCGGACAATAAAGTTTATGGCTTCTTAGCAATAAAAGATTCTCATTTGGCAAAATCCATTTTTTCCAAACTTTATGATGAAGAACAAAGAAGAGTAATTCAGGATTTTCCGCTTATAGG
>JAITUN010000174.1 GCA_031286285.1 Bacteroidales bacterium
TCCGCAGGGTTTACACCTTGGTGTATATTTCGTACCTCGGGCGGGACTTGAACCCGCACGACCGCAATGGTCACAGGATTTTAAGTCCTGCGTGTCTACCAATTCCACCACCAAGGCTCATTTCAAAGAACGTCTGTTTTTTTGAGGGAGCAAAAATATACTTTTTTCACTATTTTTGCCCACATTCAAAAATTTTTTAGTATGAAATTATTATTATTAAGTAACTCAACAAATTACAAAGAACCTTACTTGGGTTGGTGTATGCCACTCATTTCAGATTTTTTAAGAAATGAGAAAAAAAGGATACTTTTTTTTCCTTATGCCGGTGTAAAAGTGGCTGGAAAGAACTATCCTGAAAGTTATGATGCCTATTCTGAAAGAGTGGCAACTATTTTTGTTCAACATGGATTTCAAGTGGATTCTATTCACAATGCAATAGATCCAATAGAAGCAGTGAATCAGGCAGATGTAATTATGGTTGGAGGCGGAAATACTTTCCATTTGGTTCACGAAATACACGCAAACGGACTTATAGAACCGGTACGACGGAAAGTGTTGGAAGGAACTCCCTTTATAGGCTGGAGCGCCGGCTCAAATGTTGCCTGCCCTACCCTACGCACCACCAATGATATGCCTATCATTATGCCCAAAAGTTTTCAGTGTTTTGATTTTGTGCCTTTTCAGATCAACCCGCATTATATTGACCCGCATCCTGAAGAGATTAATGATGCTATTCGTCATGGAGGAGAAACACGGCAAGACAGAATTAATGAGTTTTTGGCTGTAAATCCACATATAACCGTGGCAGGTTTACGCGAAGGCACAGCGCTGTGGGTTGAGAATGACAAGATTACTTTAAGAGGCGAGCGCCCGCTACGCATTATGCGCCACGAACAGGAAGCGTTTGAGATTGAACCGGGGAGCGGTTTTGATTTTGGGTTTAATGCCTGAACTATTTCGGTGCCAATTTCACAAACGGCAACATCATTTCTTCTAGCGAGATACCTCCGTGTTGAAAGGTGTTTTTGTAGTAGTTTACATACTGATTATAATTGTTGGGATACGCAAAAAAATCTGCCCCGGTGGCAAAAATAAAACGATGGGTTACTCCCTCTTTGGGTAGGAAAATATCTTCCGGATTCTTTATTTCAAATACCTGATTTGTAGGATAATCCAATGTTCTACCTACTTTATAACGTAAGTTCGGGTTTATAAACTTATCTCCAACTACTTTTATCGGTTTGGTAATTTTTATGGTGCCGTGGTCGGTGGTAATAAAAATGGGGACTTTTTGGGCAGACAGATACTTGATCATATCCATCAACGTTGAATTTTCAAACCACGATTTTGTAACGCTGCGGTACGATTTCTCATCTTCGGCAAGTTCGCGTATCAAATCCACCTCCATACGGGCATGAGAAAGCATATCCACAAAATTGAACACAACCACATTCAACTGGTTTTGCATCAATTGGTGTATACTATCAAATACTTTTTTCCCGAAATCCGCATTTAATATTTTAGAAAACGACATCTTAATATTTTTGCCATAACGTTTTAAGTATTCCACTAACAGGGGTTGTTCAAACTGGTTTTTGCCTCCCTCTTCATTCTCGTTAAGCCACATATTGGGGTATTTTTTAGCAATTTCGCCGGGCATAAGTCCTGCAAAAAGTGCATTTCTTGAATAGTGGGTTGCGGTGGGAAGAATGCTATAAAACATATCTTCCGAATCGGTACGATAATACTCATTAATAAACGGTTGAATAGTTTTCCACTGGTCATATCGCAAATTGTCAATTAGAAACAAGAAAACGGGTTTATCGTTGATAGAGGGGAACAGTTTCTCTTTCAGAATAGTATGCGACAGGAGCGGTTTTTCTACGCTATTCCCAAGTAGCCAATCCTGATAATTGCGCATTACATATTTGCTAAAGCAGGTATTCGCCTCAATCTTTTGGTCTGCAAGAATTTCTGCAACGCCGGCATCTTCAATCTTTTCCAATTCAAGTTCCCAGTAAACAAGTTCTTTATAGAGTTTTTCCCACTCTTCTAACGAAAGTCGGTCGGAAATCTTCATAGAAATTTCTCTAAAAGCTTGTTGGTAAGCAATAGTACTCTTTTCAGTAATCAATTTTCTGTTTTCCATATTCTTTTTCAGGCACAATAAAATTTGATTCGCTTTTACCGGTTTAATCAAATAATCTGAAATATTACCGCCAATAGCATCTTCCATAATACACTCCTCTTCACTTTTAGTAATCATAACAATTGGAATATGTTGATTAATCGCTTTCATACGTTTTAGGGTGTCAATTCCGGAAAGTCCTGGCATGTTCTCATCTAAAAAGACAATATCTACAATTTGATTTTCTAAAACTTCAATGGCTTCATTGCCGCTAACAACTGGGAGTACTTTATATCCTTTGTCTTGTAGAAACATAATGTGGGGCTTTAATAGGTCTATTTCATCATCAGCCCATAAAATAGTTGTATCCATAAATATATTTTAAAGTTTATAAACTAAACGATTATTATTGAATTTATTTTAAACCTTATTCGAATTATCGTTGGTTTACATATGTATACACACCGCTCCTACCCGAAGTATTGGCTTACAAATGTAAACAATGCTCCAGTTTTACATTTGTAAATATGGGTTTTTGAGTTACTTGGTCTGCAAATTCACAATCAATAGTTATTTTTTAAATTTAAATTATTGATTCTTAGATATATTACAAGGATTATCTAATTTTTATTACGAGTATTTTACAAATTGTTATTAACAAAATATAAAATTGAAAAATATTTAATTAAATTACTAAATATCATTATTTTATATTGGTTATTTAGAATATTAATTGATAATTTTATTAACAATTACAAAAGTAGATTGAAAAAAATGTATTTTTGCACAAATGTAAAACAGAATATATTTACAAATGTAAATAACACCAGTTATGATAGACAGAATTAAACAAATTATGGAGTACTATAAATTGTCTCCTGCCTTACTTGCAGAACAAATAGGTATCAACCGTTCAAATCTAACCCATTTATTTTCGGGCAGAAATCAACCCAGTTTAGAACTTGCCAAAAAAATTCTTCATTGTTTCCCTGAAATCAAAACTGAATGGCTAATTATGGGAGTTGGTGAAATGATGCGTAGTACTGAAGAAAAAGCATTGAATATCAAGATCCAAAATGAAAAACAACTTTTATCTGGTGACAAAGAGCCTGATCTATTTACTGAAACACAACCTCAACAAAAAACAGTTTTTGAACCTGCAGTAGAATCCACTATTCCATCAGAAAAAAAAGTAGATGAGCAAATATTCGATTCTAAATGCAATATTGAAAGAGAGGAGAAGATTATTTCACAGAAAGTAAAAGAACCTCTACTCTCCTATACTTCTAAAGTTTTGAAAATTGTGTTTTTTTATTCGGATAATAGTTTTGAAATCTTTTATCCTCAACAATAATTAGCATCATTTTTTGATTACATTTCAAAAAGTATAATTTTGCCAATTATTTTTTATGAAAGATATTATTTCTCCTGTTGCTATTAACCTTTTAGAAAGCGAACTTAATGAAGATAAGTTTTTGCGTGAAACCAATGTAGGGCATAACTCAATTTTCATCATTACAGCGCATGATTCTCCATACTTAATGCGCGAAATTGGGCGTTTACGTGAACTCACTTTTCGTGAAGCCGGTGGAGGTACCGGAAAAGAAATAGATATTGACGAATATGATACAGCCGATGTCCCCTTCAAGCAACTGTTAGTTTGGAACAATCAAGCCAAAGAGATCGTGAGTTCATATCGTTTCATATTAGGAAAAGATGTTCCCTTGGATAATAATGGATACCCTCATACTCCTACTTCTAAATTATTTAACTTTTCTAAGAAATTCATTGAAAACCAATGGCAAAAGACAATTGAATTAGGACGAAGTTTTGTACAACCTAAATACCAAGGCACTACAAATCCGAGACTTGGTCTTTTTTCATTAGATAATCTTTGGGATGGTTTGGGTACATTAGCAGTAGATTTTCCGGACGTAAAATTTTTCTTGGGAAAAATGACTATGTACGACAGTTACAATCGTTTAGCACGAAACTTAATTCTTTTCTTTTTGAAGAAATACTTTAAAGGAGATAAAAACCTAATTGCGCCATTTAATCCTGTAAAAGGCGATAAAAGGAAACAAGTATTTCGTTCAATCTTCAGAAATGGTTCTTATAAAGAGGATTTTAGAGCACTTAACGATAATATTCGAGATCTAAAAACGTCTATTCCGCCACTGATAAAAAGTTACATGTCACTTTCTTCTAAAATGAAATGTTTTGGCGCTACTGCAAATCCTGAATTTGGACCGGTAGAAGAGATTGCCATTATGATTAAAATTTCAGATATTAACGAGGATAAAAAAAAGAGATATATTTATTCATATAGAAGAAATAAGAAGACAGAAGACAGAAGTAAGAAGTTAGATAAAAAAAAGGAAAAAGGAGAAAGAAAAAAGAAGACTCAGCACTTGTAATTTGTAACTAAAAATGATGATTAAAACTATTACATTTTTACAAAGCGAAGTGGATTGGCGGAAAGCGCCGCCGCCATCATTGCCCGAATATGCCTTTATTGGACGCTCTAATGTTGGGAAATCTTCATTAATCAATATGTTGGCGAATCGCAAAGGGATTGCCAAAACCTCATCTAAACCCGGAAAAACACAAACTATCAACCATTTTTTGGTGAATAATGCGTGGTATTTGGTGGATCTGCCCGGCTACGGCTATGCAAAAATATCGAAAAAAAAAAAAAAAAAATGGGTGAAAATGATCAATGATTACCTCGTTTTGAGAGAAAATCTGCAAATTGTTTTTGTGTTAATTGATGCCCGTTTGGAACCGCAAAAAAATGACTTGGAGTTTATTAACTCTTTGGGTGAAAGGCAGATTCCGTTTGCACTGATCTTCACAAAATCGGATAAACTCTCTGCAACAAAAATATCTCAAAACGTGGATGCCTTTAAACAGGCAATGTTAGAAACTTGGGAGGAGTTGCCGCCTCTCTTCGTGTCTTCTGCTATAAATGGCAGAGGAAGGGAGGAGATTTTGGAGTATATTGCTTTGGTGGCACGCAGATGACGCAGATTATTATGTTGCAGGCAATGCAGGACAGTGTATCAACGAAAAACAGAGTGATTGTAAAAAAAAATATCTTTGCGCACCAAATAATTCATCATCTTATGAATACCAATATTATTAAAGACTGCGAAAAAAGAAATAAATTAAGGTACATTACCTACATAATTCCAAAATTTTCAGACACCTACAAAATGGGTAGAAAAGAGGGGTATTTATATCTGAAAAAATATGGCGGACTTGATTTTCTGTTTGAACATTGGTGGGCTTTACACACCGACACTCCATTTTGGGCAGTGCGCAGTTTGTATAATATCTGTTATCAAAATGGAGGTATGAAATGAAACTTTATCATGGCAGTTATACGGAAATTAATGTAATAGATCTCAAAAAGGCAAAGCCTTACAAAGATTTTGGCAGAGCCTTGTTCGGCGGTGGCTCTGCCACCGTCGCATTACAAACTCCGAACACCAATAATTTCGCGCACTTCGCGCACGGTTTTGGAGGCGCTTTCCCGCGCTTTTTCTGCGCCCCGCTGCGCTACTCTGCTAAGGTAATCAGGGTTGCTGCGCAATTCTAATATTCTTGCATAAATAGGTTCCGTAAATGCAATGATATCAGCAGCCAACTGTTTCTTCATATCGCCATAACGAATTTGGCAGGTGTTGTACTGTTCATCAAAAAAGTTCAGTGTCTCAGGCGCGGAAACGGCTTTCATTAACTGAAACAGATTCTCAATGGCTTGCGGTTTCTCTTGGTTAGGCTCCGTAGGACCGGAATCGCTTACCGCTTTCATCACTTTCTTACGAATCGTTTCCGGAGGATCGGAAAGATACACACAGGAGGACTCATTATCCGATTTAGACATTTTTAATGAGCCGTCCAAGCCGGGGATTTTTACCAACTCATTGCCGAAATTATAGGCAACCGGAAGTTTAAAATACTCTGTTTCATAAATATGATTAAAACGCTGGGCAAAATCGCGCGCCATCTCCAAATGCTGCTGCTGGTCTTTCCCCACCGGCACTTTGTCGGCATGATGGAGTAAAACATCTGCAGCTTGCAACACAGGATAAGTGAGCAGTCCGGCATTCACATTGTCGGGTTGTTTGCGAGCTTTATCTTTAAACGACACGCAGCGCTCCAATTCTCCCAAATAGGCAATCATATTAAGTAGTAAATAGAGTTCCGTCGTTTCCGGCACATCGCTTTGTACATAGAGGGTTGCTTTGTCTGGGTCTAAACCCGCAGCCAGATAGTCTATCAACACATTTTTGATATTGGTATTAAGCTCCGAGCCTTTAGGATGCGTGGTAAGTGAATGATAATCTGCAATAAAGAAAAAACAATTGGCTTCCTCTTGCATCTTGATAAAGTTTCTCAGGGCGCCGAAATAGTTGCCCAAATGCAACAAACCGGTGGGGCGAATGCCACTGACTACAGTTTCCATTTTATATGATATTTTGAGGCGGCAAAATTACACGAAATAATAGATGGTGATTGTAGGGTATCAATAATATCAAATCGAATAAAAAAAATATTCTACTAATAGAATTATTTAATATTTCTATTACTATACTAAAAGAATTATTTAATATTTGTATTACTGTACTATAATAATTATTTAATATTTTCGTTAATACATTAAAAAATATTGAAGTTTTAAACAATAAATTCATGGATCTTATTAGCAGAAAAATTACAGAAAAAATAAAACCGTTTCTTTCCGTGCGCGATATTTTGCTTTTTTACGGAGCAAGGCAGGTAGGAAA
>JAITUN010000026.1 GCA_031286285.1 Bacteroidales bacterium
CTGCAGGCAACAGGATAAATACCGCCATAAATAGAATGAAAAATGTAAACAAACTTTTATTATTGTTCGCTATATTTGCCTTAACAGGAAGTATGGCAAGTGTGATGGCACAGATTCCGACTTCAATATTGGGAGAGTATGTCGGAGAATTGCATGTATCCAGTGACAATCCTTTAATTCCTGATCAGACTTTTTACGATGTTAAAATGGAAGTAAAAGAAAATAATCCTTACAGCATAACGGTTGCAGCGATGGATATTGGTGGAGTCCCTTTGCCTGAATATGAATTGAATGAAGTGATAATTACCCAATCGGGAAACGGGTATAAACTAACAAGAAACGGCGTTTTAAATATTGTCATTGATGAAATAGAAATTCCTGGCATCGGAAAGCTTTATGATGTTCCTGTTAAAATTACGTTGAAAAATGGTTATATAGAAAATGATGTTTTAACTTTAGACCTTGAAGCCGTTGCTACTGTAGTGATAATTATTTTTCCTATTGATATTACAATCAATATCGGTTTTGAAGGGACATTACCGCCACCTCCTGCCTGCGACCCTGTAACAAACGTAAATGCTCAGATTGAAAATTGTGAAAAAGCAACCATCACCTGGAATGCCGTAACCGGCGCCAAAGAGTACGAAGTTACGAGAGATGGCGTAGCTCCGGTTATCGTTTCAACCTCTCCATATATCGAAGATTTTGAATTTGAACATGGAAATTCTTACACATGGAAGATAAAAACCATTTGCGATCAAAACGAATCATCTGAAGTTTCTGTTTCGGCAACAGCAGATTGCGAAATGTGCAACCCCGTAACAAACCCAGAGGCTCAAATTGAAGATTGTGAAAAAGCGACCATCACATGGAATCCCGTAGCAGGAGCAAAAGAGTATAAAATTGTAAGAGAAGGCGTAGATCCGGTTATCGTTACAGTTCCTTCATATATCGAAGATTTTGAATTTGAACATGGAAATTCTTACACATGGAAGATAAAAACCATTTGTGATCAAAACGAATCATCTGAAGTTTCTGTTTCGGCAACAGCAGATTGCGAAATGTGCAACCCCGTAACAGGTGTATCGGCAGGAGAACCAAGCTGTGAAGGAGCAACCATTACCTGGAATGTTGTAGCAGGAGCAAAAGAATACAAAATTTCAAGAGATGGCGTTACAACTACAGTTATTGAACCGACATATACCGATCCCGACACGTTTTGGGCGGGAGTAACTTACACATGGGTTATTGTAACCGTTTGTGACGAAAACGAATCAGAACCTGTAGAAATAACAGAAATGGGAAATTGCATGCAAGGCATCAACGAACTTACCAACAGCATTTCGGTTTATCCGAATCCGACCGATGGTCAATTACAAATTACGAATTACGAATTACGAATTGAAAATATTGAAATATTTGATGTAATGGGCAGATGCGTTGCCACCGTAGAGACGCACGGCCGTGCGTCTCTACAGTTGGATATTTCACACCTGCCCTCCGGCGTCTATTTCGTGCGGATACAAACCGAAAACGGCGCGGTGATAACGAGAAAAGTAATAAAACAATAACAATTGGAAAATGTAGAGGCATAATGCATTGTGTCTCTACAAAAACAAAAAAGGCTGCCCGCAAATTGAACTGAAACCTAAAAGTTAGACAAAAACTTTTAGGGTTTATTTTATGGGAAAAGCGAGACGCAACAAATTCAGTATTGACGACCGCGAACAGGCGGTATTACAAGTTTTAGAAGGCGGCAGTTCTTATGGTTCGGTATCACGTAGATTGGATACGAGTGAGCGTTTGATTAGCCGTTGGGTATCCTGTTATAAAGAGTATGGCAGGTATGGTTTATCATTAAAGAATGGGATTCGCTATTGTGGTGATTACAAACTTGCGATATTAGAAGATATGCAAAAAAATCACCTATCTTTGCACCAGATAAGTGTCAAATACCACATTAGCCAGTCTCTTGTATCCCGCTGGCGGCGGCTTTATAATGAAATTGGCATATCTGCTTTATATGCAAAAAAACCAAGAGGGAGACCACCCAAAATGAAACAGGACAATAATATCAGTAAAGGGAACACGCCGTTAGATTCTTATCAAGCCTTGCTTGCAGAAAACCAGCGTCTTCGATTGGAGAATGATTACCTAAAAAAATTACAGGTCTTAATTCGGGAAAAGTGCTTTCGGAACGAAAACGGGCACAAGCCATCCAAGAGTTAAGACCGTCATATCCACTTCCTGCTATATTGGAAGTATCAGGGATGGCAAGAAGTACGTTTTATTATCACAAAAAGAGATTCAATGATGCAGATAAATATGAGAGTGCCAAAAAAGAGATTAATGCTATCTTTCACAAACATAGAGGACGATACGGATATAGACGTATTACGCTTGAATTATGCAAAAAAGGATTTAAACTTAATCACAAAACTGTTTCAAAACTAATGGCTGAGTTGGGCATTAAAAGCGAAGTTAGAAAGAAAAAGTACCGTTCTTACAGAGGTGAAGTCGGCAAAACAGTACCCAATATACTGGAACGTAATTTTAAGGCTGACAAGCCTAATCAAAAATGGGCTACTGATGTTACCGAATTTTCCTTGTTGGGAACAAAACTGTATCTCTCGCCCATTATTGATTTATATAACGGCGAAATTGTTAGTTATAATATAGCGCAACAGGCTTCATTACAGCAGACAATGAATATGATAGAAGATGCTTTCTGTAAAATACCGGATAATGAAAAACTGATTTTGCATTCTGACCAAGGCTGGCAGTATCGACATCACTATTTTCAACATCGCTTACAACAAAAAGGCGTTATACAAAGTATGTCAAGAAAAGGAAATTGCCTTGATAATGCTGTTATTGAAAATTTCTTCGGAATACTAAAGTCAGAATTGTTATATTTGCAGAAATTTGATTCTGTTGAACACTTCCATAAAGAACTTGATGAGTATATGAAGTATTATAACAACGATAGAATTAAACTTAAACTAAATGGAATGAGCCCGGTGCAATACCGGACTCATCACTGATAATTTTTATTTAACCGTCCAACTTTTGGGGTTCACTTCAATGGCAGCCTTTTTTTATCTCGTAACTCGTAACTTGTAACCCGTTGGGCATTTCCTCCCTTCGATACCAATGAAGAGAAGGTAAAGCAAACCTCATTTCCACCTTATTCAAACAACATAACAACCTTAGTAGTATGGAATTAGCGCAGAAAACTAACCTCATTACCTTATTGGTTTTTCTGTTTTTTTAAAAATAAGGGAATAAGGTTGGAATTTTTTTGTATCTCATTGAC
>JAITUN010000030.1 GCA_031286285.1 Bacteroidales bacterium
TTCTGCGCCAACGGTGCGTTCTACAACATTAAGAAAAGCTGCAATTTTAACAGCTCTCTCTTTTTCCGTCCATTGGAAAAAACCGTCGTCAAAAAGAACCATAACTGCCGCAAGTAAAATCTCTGCGCTTTCTAAAGGGAAAGGGGTGTTAAAAACCCCTGCTTCAATGCCTTCCCTAAAAACTTTGGCAAGGCAGGGGCTTAGATGGGTAATGGACTGTATTATGGATTTTTCGTGCATTTTAGAATTGTCGTGTTCATGAAGAATAGAAATAAAATCTTCTTGTAACCTGTCTTGCGGCTTTTGCGCCATCATAATTGCTAAAAGTTTTTGCACAGGCGGCAGGGGAGCAGCAATTATTTCCTCTGCTTTTTTTACTCCCATTTGAACACGCCTTTCTATTAAAGTATCCAAAACATCCTCTTTTGACTTAAAGTGATGATAAAAAGTACCTTTGGCAATATTCACAGCCGCAAGAATATCGTTTACCGAAGTTCCTTCATAGCCTTTCTGGGAAAAAAAGCGTTCCGCGGCATCGAGTATTTCGCTTTTTCGTTCTTCCGGTTCCTTGATAATTCTCTGTTTCCTTTCCATGTTTACATAATATCACTTTATTTCCAAAACTTCAATTGAGCTGTCAATTCCTCGCCTACCACTTCTTCAAAAACAGCCAATACTTTTTCGCAATCCGATAAAACAAGATTGCTTTTTTCAGAAATGCTTTTTGCAATATCAGCACGATTATTTTTTTCTCTTTTAATTTTTCTTAAAATAGTGTCTCCAAACTGTTTTTCAAACGCTTTAATAACTTTCTCGCAAACTTCTTTGTCTACACCTGATTTTTCAGAAACCCGTTCAACTACTTCTTTTTTGTTCATCTTAAAACTCCTTCATTTATTCCTATGGGGATAATTCCCTGAATTGAAACATAAAACCCCTTACCAGAGCTGCCAATATTTTTCTCATCTAAAAGATAACGACTGCCAAAAATCCAGCCGCCTTCCAACCTGAGCAGCGAAAGATCAAGCGTAACAAAAATTGATGCTTTTTGCATTTCAAATGTTGCCGCTGAATTTTTGGTTGATGTATTTGCGGACAACAAATAACCTTCTGAATCATTTTTAAAACCAATCCCGACACCTGCAAAATCCCCTAACCGGTGTTCAGGTGAAAATAAGCGATACCAAAGAATGAATTCGCAGATAACATCAACCATACTACGGTAATAATCCATCCGCATATCGGCGGTAAAGCGGATTCTTTTTTCCGGCGCAATGGTAAACTCCAGATTAGGTCCGGTAAGAAAATCGAAAGACAAATTAAGCCATTGTGTATTTAAGCCAAAACGGAGAAGCGGCACGGGTAGAACCGGTAAGGTTTTGCCTAAAACTTCATATTCGCCCACAGCAAGAGCGGCACCAAGTATCAGAGAAATTTTTTGCGAACGCACTATCTCATAACCCCATCCAGCGCCAATTTGAAAAGTATTTAAACCTCCGGCTATCGGTTTATCGGTAGATGAATTCAAAATGAACAAAAGCTGATGCCGGTGTATACGCCAGTCAATAAGAGCTTCGACATTATGAAGCAGTTTAGGAACTTGTGGATGAGGCACTTCTGAAAAAATGACAGGTCGCCATAAAGCCAATGCAAAAACTCTATGCTCAACTTGTTCGAAAGCCAAATTCTGCTCCCCTGACATATACCCTATACCTACAGCAGGCAAATGTATATTTTGTTCACCTAACCTTACAAAATCGTACCCAAAAGGAAAAAGAAACATGGCTGTAGTTTCATCTTGTCTACTTGATGTTTCAAGTAAATTTTCCTGCCCATTTAGTATTGTAATAATACAACACAAAAATATTACAATTATTATTTTCTTTTTCATTGACTGTTACTCGTATCTGGCTCAAAAGATTTATTAAAAAAATACTTTTTTTCCTTCAACACAATAACAACGCTGAAAATTATAAGTAAGATTGTCTGAATTATTTTGCTGTCCGGGTGGGTTTGGAAAATTTCGTTGGAAAAACCCATCAGTAAGTGAAAAATAACTTGAAAAAACATGTTCCGTCTGGTTTTATAATACCCCCAATTATCAATTATAAGATAGGGAATAAGGCTTACAAGAAAATTGATCGAATATATAGCGCCTGTTTCGGCTACAACATTTTGGTAATAACCATTAATAAAAGAAAGCGGCATGTGCCAGACTCCCCAAATAATCCCAAAGATGAAGCAAGTTGCAAAAAGATTAAAACGCCGCCTAATGCAGTGAATACCGTAGGTGTGCCAGCCAAACTCTTCGATGATTGGAGCAACAACCATAAGAAACCACGCCGGAAAAATACCTGCCGTGAATGACATTTTCCCAGCAAATTTAAACTGCTCCGGGCTATAGCCAAGAAGGACAGATATGCCCATTGCCGCGAGTATACTTGCTGTTGGGAAAAGCAGATGAAACGCCCACCACTTCCAGTGAATTCCCTTAAAGTTGATACAGGCGGACTTAAGTTCCGCGCGTTTATCTTTATCGGGAAGAATGAGAGCAAAAGCGATTATCATGGGAGCCAAAAGCCCCAAAAT
>JAITUN010000124.1 GCA_031286285.1 Bacteroidales bacterium
CGTCTAGGCAGCGACATCAATTCAAAAGTCCTTGCCTTTGCTTTTGGGCTCTCTGCCGAGATTGAACGCAACCTTATCTCACAGCGCACCAAAGAAGCTCTTGCCCGCAAACGTGCTGAAGGTGTAATACTTGGTCGCCCAAAAGGGAGCAAGTCTAAAGTCAAAAAACTTACCGGAAAAGAAGTCGAAATCAAAACTTTGTTAGACAAAAAAGTCTCCAAATCGGCTATTGCAAGGATATTGGGCGTACATAGATTGACAGTGGCAGAATTTGTGAAAGAAAATCACTCGTGTTGCGTTTAATCTACTTGAATAACAATAACATACAATCACGTTCTTTGACATTTTGGTAATCAGATTTATTAAGCAGTTGATTTATAGGCGTTTTGTCCAGTAGGGATTTACCTAAAATCTGTAGAATTTCGTAGATTGTTCGCTCTGTTTTCAGGGAAAACAATCTGCTTATTTACTCTATAAAAACCTCATTTTCACCTAATTTCGTAAACAAAACGACCTCAGTAGAAAATGATGCCCCTATTATACCTCAACCTCATTAACCTCATTTTCAGTTCATTATTAAAAAAATCACCATACTACTTGACAAAAAGCTTTTCCTAACGTATATTTGCGTGTCAAGTGCAACAAATATGAATAGCCTAAAAATCAACTTAATATGAAAATAGAGTATAATAATCTCTACACACATTTTGTGTTTACAACATTACATCGAAAACCAATAATTTTGGAGCATTTTCGCAATAGGATTGAAAAATATATCACAGGTATTGTAAATAAAAAAGGCTGTAAATTATATTCAATTTACGCTAACCCGGAACATGTTCATTTTCTTGTATCGCGTGATCCACAATTAGATGAAGTAAGTTTGGCAACCATCATTGCCAATAGTTCTGAAAAATTTATTAATGATAACAAGTTGAGCGTTTATTTTTTTCAATGGCAACAATATTGTTCTGCTTTTTCGGTCTCTAAATACAGTGTCCATTACGTATGTGAATATATTGAGAATCAAAAGGAACATCACAAAATGGAGAGTTATGAGGAAGAGTATGGAAGATTTTTAAAATTTTATCAACAAACGATTCATTCAAAAAGCATTGAAAATGAGGTGAATGAGGTTAAAATTTGTGAGAGTGCTTCATTTGGCTACTGAGGTTGTTTTGTTTGCGAAATTAGGTGAAAATGAGGTTTTTAAAGAGTAAATAAGCAGATTGTTTTCACTGAAAACAGAGCGAACAATCTACGAAATTCTACAGATTTTAGGCAAATCCCTACTGGACAAAACGCCTATAAATCAACTGCTTAATAAATCTGATTGCCAAAATGTCAAAGAACGTGATTGTATGTTATTGCTATTCAAGCAGATTAAACGCAACACGAGTGAAATTGGGGTAAAAAACGCCAAAACTTTGATCGCTGATTACAATAATGCAAAGGATATTTGCACAAAGATTAAATCAGAGATAAACCCCAAAAACCTGAATCTAATATTGATTGATCCAACTGATTGTAGTGTACCATTTGAATTGATAAAAAATCTAAAAACCGAACTAAATAATGTTGATTTTATTATCAATATTGCCACTGGAACAGATTTTAATAGAAATATTCCAATGGCTTTTCAAAATGAAGAACGTGCAAAAAAATATGGATCTTTTTTAGGGAACGACTCTTTTTTTACAGATTTCACCAATAGAGAATTATGCAAAGTAAGCGATTTTCAAAAACTTAGAGAAAATTTTAGGATAGCTTACCAAAATTCTCTAATGAAAATAGGATTAAAATATTTTAGCTTAAAATCAGTTAATCATTATTATGATATTCTGTTTGCAGCAGGGCATCCACAAGCTATAAAATTTTGGCAACAAGCTACTAAAATAGAATATGATGGTCAAAGAACATTGTTTTAATAATTATGAAAACCACAAAAATTGAATGGACAGAAGCAACTTGGAATCCGTCAATTGGCTGTTCCAAAGTAACTGCAGGTTGTAAAAATTGTTATGCAGAAATTATGGCGAGGCGATTGCAGGCAATGGGCACTGTTGGTTACGAAGACGGTTTTGAGTTTAAGATTTTGCCGGAAAGATTATATCAGCCTTTAAGCATAAAAAAGCCTACAAAGTTTTTTGTAAACTCAATGAGTGATTTGTTTCATGAAAAAATGCCCTTTGACTTTCTCGACAAGTTATTTGATGTCATTGCAAGCACTCCCCAACATCATTACCAAATATTGACAAAAAGAGAGCATATTCTTCAAAAATATTTTTCTGAAAGAATTGTACCGACAAATGTTTGGTTGGGAGTAACCGTAGAACATGAAAATACAAAACATCGGATAGATGTTTTGAGAAATATTGAAGCATCAATCCGTTTCGTTTCTATAGAACCTTTAATTAATGATGTTGGGATTTTAAATTTATATGGAATTCATTGGGTAATAGTAGGTGGTGAGAGCGGAGTCAGCGCTCGACCTATGAAATCTCAATGGGCAATTAATGTTCAGGAACAATGTGCTATGCAAAATGTTGCGTTTTTCTTTAAACAGTGGGGAACATGGGGCGAAGATGGTGTAAAAAGAAATAAAAAAGAAAATGGCAGTATTTTGTTGGGTAGAGAATGGAAAGAAGAACCTGTAATTGAGTTAGTTTAATAGAAAGAAATAGCGAATTATTTTTCTCAATTATCTTAATCTCCTCCTCCGTTAACCCGTACAATTCATAAACCAATCTGTCAATCTCCTTTTCCAATGCCGAAGTATCCGCAGTAGGGTTCTCCTTTTTGGCGGAAAGGATTTGAGTGACAAGGGAGATGATAGGTTGCTGTTCTGATTTTTCAACAATTGGGATTGGTAATTGTTTTGCTTGGATAATTCTTATTTTTGGAAAAAGTTCTGTTTCTGCTTTGAATTTTGTTTGATAATAAAATTGTAAAACTTTTGAATTTAAACAAGCTAACACAAACTTTTCATCAAATCTATTATCTATAACTAATATACTGAATAAACTACGATTGGAATACAATAGATTATCTAAATATAAGGCAGTTAACACACTGCCTGTTTCTCTCATTAAGATTCTTTTATTTTCAAAAAATAATTTTTCTTTTGAAAATTCAATCAAAGTTTTATTATCAATATAAGATATTTTTGTTACTCCATATTTGCAAATATTTGAACCTGAAATAAACTGAATTTCTCCAATATCTTTGATTTTATCTCTGCCAAATTCTAATCCGCGCATTATTTTTGAAATTTGAGAAATTGAAATTGCGTTTTCTTCAATTCGTTTCAATAAAGAAAATTCCGTGTTAATATCTTCAAATTTCCATTCAAAATTATTATCTTTTTTTCCGATAAAAATAGAAGTCGGCATTTTTACATTCTCAAAAATTTTATCACCTTCATTTATTAATTGTAACAATTTTGTGTGAGTTGTCAAAAATTTTCTTAATGGTTGAAATTTAACTCCTTTTATATATAAAGATCCTGTAATAAAAGAAATTACACCATTTCGTTTAAGCAAATTAATACCTTTTTCAAAAAAATAAGAATACAATTCAAGGCATTGAAACGTATTGAAAATAGAATAAACGCTGTCATTTTTTACATTCACATACGGCGGATTTCCAATCACTATGTCAAAAAAACCGGAGTTTTGGGTTGTTGGGTTTAAAAGGGCGATATTAACAGATATTTATTTTATACAGAATAAGTCTAACTATATTTATTTTGACTATTTTCGTATATAAAAAATATCTAAATTAAATAATTATGATTTACGCTTACATTAGAGTCAGTTCTGACAAACAGACAATTGAAAATCAACGGTATGAAATAAATAATTTCTGCAAAAGAGATCTTCTTAATGTTGATTACTGGATAGAGGAAACAATATCTGGTATTCAACATTTGGAAAAGCGCAAACTTGGTAAACTCCTCAAAAAAATGAAAAGAAACGACATTCTGATTTGTTCGGAATTGTCGCGCTTGGGCAGAAATTTGTTGATGATTATGGGAATCCTCAACGAGTGCATG
>JAITUN010000169.1 GCA_031286285.1 Bacteroidales bacterium
TTTCATTGTGCTATAATTATCTTATTGAGGGGAAGCAATGGCACAATCAGAAATAGATTTATCAAAATATTTTCCAACGACATTACTTATCAAAAAAGTTGAAAGTATAAAAGAAGAAATACATATCTTCATTAAATCTCTGACACAATCACAAACCTGTCCATCATGTAAACAAGAATGTAATGAATACCACAGCACCTACCGTAGAAAGATACAAGACCTTCCTATATTGGGTAAAACTGTAATAATACAACTAACAGCCTATCGTTATTATTGCCACAATAGCAAATGCGAACAAAAAGTATTTTGCGAAACTGTTGATAATTTTTTTGAGTTTTATAAAAGAATGACTGAACGACTTGAGAATTTCTTAATAGCTCTTGCCTTAAATACAAGCTGCGAAGGTGCAGCACGTGTCTGCCAACTATTGGGAATCAAGATATCAGGTGATACATTAATACGGAAGGTTATAAGAAAAGCAAGTGAGATGGAACCTGTTAAAACTGATTTCATCGGAGTGGACGATTGGGCATATAAGAAAGGTTCAACATACGGCACCATCATAGTGGATGGTAGAACGCATAAACCCATCGACTTGTTGGATGGTCGAGATGGCAAGACTTTGAAAGAATGGCTAAAACAAAACCAACAAGTAAAGATAGTTACGAGGGATAGAGCCAGTGCTTATGCTTCGGCAATTAGTGAAATATTACCGCAGGCGATGCAGATAGCTGATAGGTTCCATTTACATCAAAACCTTCTTGTCGCAATAAAGAATGTTACAGCACAGGAAATACCCGCTAAGGTTAAAATCATGCAAAATTCCGAGCAAAAAGCAGTAGAACATGTGAAACAGGAAAAAAAAACGAAAAAAAGGAAAGCGAAAAACTTTCCTTGATAAATGAAATCCAAAAACTTATAGGACAAGGATTATCAAAGAGAAAAATAGCATTGGTTATGAAGATCTCAAGAAATACTGTTTATAAATATAGTTCTGGCTCCCCTGAATTATTAGCTGAAAGCAGTTGGCCAGTTTTTACAAAATTGGAACCATTTCAAGAAGAAATAATATCCTTACTTAATAATAAAATCATGCGAAAAGATGTTTATCTTTGTATTGTAAAGAAGGGGTATACAGGAGGGAGGACTCAGTTCTATAAATACTGTGAACATTTAGTAGAAATTGAATTAGTGGAAAATCCTGGAAGCCTAAGAATCGATGAACTTCGTGATGAACAAACAAAGCAAAAATATCATTACATTACACGTAACCAAATATTTAACCATATATGGAGCGGTAAAGGAGATATTGGCAAAGACGATATTGAGTTCATAAAAACATCGTTCCCCGTTGTCAAAACTATTGTCGAATGTCTTTTTAAATTTAGAGATATTTTTGAAAAGAAAAGCAAGGAAGTCCTATCAGAATTCATATCAGCATATAAGGAATGCAAACTGGAACCAATTAAAAGATTTACCGCAGGTATTCAAAAAGATATTGTTCCCGTCACTAATGCGGTTGTGGAGAAATATAGCAACGGTTTTGTTGAAGGGACTAATAACAAACTCAAAGTAATAAAAAGGGTAGCATATGGACGATGTAAACTACCGCTGTTAAAAGCAAAAATTGTACTTCCTGCTTTTTTTTGGCCTTAAATACTCAAATATGCGGATGAACCAAACAGTGCCGGAATTCAACCCGGTTTTTCTAATAATTTCCTTCATAGTAAGTTTGTACAATGGCCTTTTCTTGCAAATATTTTCTACTACATCAAGAATGGTATTTTTTTTATCTTCCCAAAATTCTTTATTATCTTTTGGAGCAATTGTATCAGTAAATAGCTCGTCTACGCTTACTCTTAAAGCCTGCGCCAATACCGGTAATAAAGTTATGTCGGGATTTGCTTCGTAAGTTTCCCACTTGCTTACGGCTTTATTACTTACACCAATCAATTTGCCAAGTTCGCTCTGGGACAATCCCTTTTCTTTCCTTAACCGGTATATAGTTTCCCCCATCATTCTTTTATACACTATATACCTCCATTCTTTCCTTAATTTAAATCAAGAATAAGTGATACTCCTCTTGATACATAACCAGATGGGCTTGATCTATTCCCATTACTGGATTCAAAGTCCGTATACACATTGATGTTTTCAGAAACAAAGAATGTTCTTGTACGCCAAGAACGAATAGTGCCATTAAAAAGCTCTTGTGAATCAGTCCATATCCTTCCAGTATATTCTCTGTTTGAGTTATTTGTTATTATAACAGACCCACCCTCCAAATTGCTACAGCCAACCATAAGCAATAGAGTTACCAAAAAGACCAAAATAATTTTGTAGTTTTTCATAAAACCCTCCGAAAAAAATATATTTAACCTGTACATATTCCAGGTTCATTTAATTTTTAGCATTCTTTGATGCGTAAAACAATAGATTTTAGTCGAATGATGGTAGAATTCTATATTCTATTATTTTTATATATAGAAGATTTTTCCTGAAAAATTGGCGCATAACGTTCTAGGTATACGACGATTTATGGTTGCGAATAAGGGCTTGCGAAGCAAGACCAGCAACCATAAATTGTGGGTGTAGAGAGGCGTGGGAACGGAGCGCAGCGAAGTGACCTAGCCGAACGAAACCCCTGAGCCGCCGATAAGGCGGCGGAGCGTATACCGTTTGTTATGTGTTGTTTGCCTGTTCTTGTCAGAAACATTTTTTATACAAGAACTCAATATCTTGATATTTATCTTTTTCAAGAATTTGGGTAAAATATTCTCCTTTTTTCCAAAAACATTTCCTAGCTTGAGCATTTGCCATTGATGTTATTATTTTATATTTATCACCATTGATTACTAAGGCTGCACCATCATCAACAGCGATTGCAGGAATTTTATATGTGTTTTTCATCATTCTTGGCAGATCATTTTGTCTGTTTTTTTCAGAATTATAATGTGGGCACATTAAAATATTAATTAAACCTAGCCCTTTAACTTTTATAAGTTGATTGCTACCACTTGTAAAACTTCTTGAGTCAGAATTGCCAAATTCACACCAACATATTGCTCCAGCACTAATACCACATAATACTTTATTTTTAAGATAAGCATTTTTAAGCATTACGTCTACTTTATATTTCCTTAATAATGTCATTAATTTCAATGTATTTCCACCACCAACATATATTATATCTGCATTATCTATTTTTTTTGAAACAATTTGAGCCTGTTTTAAGTTTTT
>JAITUN010000191.1 GCA_031286285.1 Bacteroidales bacterium
ACTTCATTCGTAAAAAAATATACGCTAATAGCCTGCTTGGTTTGCGAAGTTATTGTTTGATTATTCTGTTGTTTTGTAACAAATTGAATAAAAATTACGTATAATTTTAATTATTTATCAAATATGTTAAAATTCATCAATAATTTAAAGCAAGTGTCTGCGATAGTAACCTGCCTTGCTGGAATTACCATATATGGCTCGTGCGACAATAAAAAACACGATACCGAAAAGGAAACACCGGGCGCCGTGGAAGACTTTATCGCAACGGCAGGCAATTCGCAGGTCTATTTGGCTTGGAACCCTCCTTCAACGAACGGCAGTTCGGCTATTACCGGTTACGAAGTAACCATGAACAATTGGACAGACCGGGAAAACAAAACAGCGAGTCAGTTGTCGCACACCTACACTGATTTAGCCAACGGCACACAATACACGTTCAAGGTACGGGCTGTTAATGCACAGGGGGCAGGCGAAGAAAGTGTACAGACAGCAACACCAACAGCGGGTAGCGCTCAACCCTCCGGCGACGGTAATGTGGGTCCGCGCTCCAATACCCACGATGACCCTGCCAATGGTATCTATGTTTCGCCGAATGGCAACGACACTACCGCAACCGGCTCTGTTAACGCACCTTATAAGAGTATCAATACTGCTTTGGCAGCCGCTTCACCCGGCGCAACGGTCATTTTGCGCAGTGGTACATATCGTGAAGGACGCGATGTTCGTGTTCGAAAGTCAAATATCACCATAAAGTCTGCAAAAGGCGAATGGGCGATTATTGACCTGACAACCTATAATCCGGGAAATGAAGAACATTCAGGGGTTGAGTTTTATGCGGAAGATAACATAACACGTGGTATTGTAACAGGTTGTAAATTACAAAGTGTAGAAGTAAAGGGAGGGTTTTATGCTGTTAGTTTTGAAACCAAATGGGAATGGGAGCAAGTTGACCGGAGTGGGGCGTCCAATATCATCATTGAGGATTGCATACTGCATGATTCCAGAAACGACGTAGTTAAAGTCAAACCCGGCTGCGATAACATCACGATTCGTTATTGCGAAATTTATAATTCCGGGCGGGAATTTTCAGGTAAATCTGACTTTACCACGGGGGAATATAATTCCGAAGGCATTGACAATGTCAACGGCGACGGGATGCACGTACATAATAATTATATCCACGATATTTGCAGCACCGGTATTTATGCAAAAGGTGGAGCGACCGATGTCTTGATTGAAAATAACCGCATTGAACGCGCTTATGCAGCCGGAATCATGGTCGGTTTTGATACCAGTCCGCAATATTTTGACCTTTCTGTTAATCCGCAATACTATGAAAATATCAGGGGTATTGTGCGCAATAACTTGATTATTAATGCAGGTTGGGAAGGCATTGGTTTATATGCCTCAAAGGATGCGCAGGTTTACAACAACACAGTGGTCAATGCAGTTTCCGGCACACTAAAATATCACAGCCCAATTTATTTTGGCGTCGCAACGCAGGACTATGGAAATCCTACCGGCTGTCCCGCAAACGTTAATCCAAACATTCACCATAATATTGTAAGCCAGCCTTCTACCTACAACAACAGGATAATAGACATTCGTTATGCCACCGGCGTTTATTCTTTTGGTCTCTCCGCTCTCTCCGGCAATCCAACGATGAACGACAACTGTTATTATATTGACGGTAAAAGCGCAACCTTTACAGACAATCGACCGGGCAGCAAGTTGGTAAATGCGGGACTTGCTGCATGGAAATCGCATATCGGCGGCGACACGGGCTCGCTGGAAGTTAACCCCGCCCTCAATGCTGATTATATGCCTGCTAACACACAGTGCACCGAAATGGGGATTACTATTTCCCTTAAATATGAATAATTTTCAACTAAATAAAAGAATGTCAATTTTCAAAAAATAATCAACCTTTAGGGTTCAATAACAATATAACTTAAAGAATACTAATATAATGAAATTGGTTTTCATTTTAGAACTTTTGATACTTTTGTCGCATGTCGCCATGAGTCAAGATACTCCTGTTTATCGAGATAATGAGATAGTGGGCTATCTTTATGCGGAAATACCAACAGTTAATTTGGAAGGTTACTACGTCTTGGATACGTTAAATATTCTCGGAGAGAAAGTTATTGTCCAGACAGGAGTATCATATTTTAGTACCGACATCGGCATAGAATTATTCTGCCCTGCTACTAATATCGAAGTAGAGGAAATGAATAGCGACACCGCAGTTATTCGATTTTTAGAAAAATCATCCGAAATATTTGGGGTATCGGTAAAAAAGGATAAATCAGGAAAAATTAGTATTTATAACATATTTACATTTGATATCAATAACCGCGATGAAATTTGCATCGAAGAGATTGATAGATTGATTGATGAAAAAATAATATTCACACACACGGGACACGACACATTAAATAAGCCGGTGTGTAACCATTCAATAAAGTAAATCATGGAAAAACCGGTAATAATTTTAGTAATAACAGTGCTAATAGCAGGCAATTGCGAAAAAATATCTGCGCAAAATGAAAAAAGATACGACCGTGTCGGCGGTTACTATGGTTTTCTTGAAGGGCTTGCACGTGCTGAATTAAACGGCAAAATAGGTTATATCGACAGTGCTGGAGAAGTAGTTATCCCGCTGATGTATGACGACTTGGAACTGTTTTACAACAACATTGCACGGGCAAAACTTAACGATAAATATGGTTTTATCGACCGGAAAGGAAATATTGTAATTCCATTTGAATATGATGGTTTGGATACCTGGTTTTACGAAAATCTTGCAAGAGCAAGGGTTAATGGAAAAAGTGGATTTATCAACATGAAAGGTGAAACAATTATTCCGTTCATCTACGACGTTGTAACAAATTTTCAGGCAGAAGGTCTTGCACAGGTGAAACGAGACGGCAAATGGGGATATATTGACCCGGCAGGTAACGAAATTGTTCCGGTAAAATATGACTCGTATGACGGAGTGGGATATTTTCGAGGCAATTTGTTGCAGGTAAAGTTGAACGGTAAATGGGGTTACGTCAATCGTGCCGGAAAAGAAATTACTCCCATTCATTACGACTTTGTAGATTATTTTTTCGAAGGTCTTGCGCGTGTACGGTTAAACGGAAAGTGGGGATTTATCAGTGAAGAAGGTATCGAAGCCATTACTCTTAAATACGATTTTGCAGGGAATTTTGACAACGGACTTGCACATGTGGGAATTAACAGCAAATGGGGATTTATTGACCTGTCGGACAATGAAATTGTTACGCTGAAATATGATGAAGTAGAAAAATTCAGTGAAAACCGCGCAAGGGTAAAAATGAACGGTAAATACGGCTATATAGACCGTACGGGAAAAGAAATTACTTCGATAAAGTATAATGATGTTTTTGATTCTGCTTTTACCAATGGTCGTGCAAGAATAGGGATAGACGGCAAAATGGGTTTTATCAACCTCGAAGGAAATGAAATTATACCACCAATATACAACAACGCAATGCTTTTTAGCGAAGGACTCGCAGCCGTCAAATTTGACGATAAATGGGGGTATATAGACTTGAACGGGAAAGTGATAATCCCGTTCAGATATGATAAAGCCGGTTCCTTCATACCCGATGAAGCCGGAAACAAATATGCAGAAGTAGAATTGGACGGCAATAGCATTTATATAGATAAAAATGGCAATGAGACTGAAATTGAAGTATATGAAGGAGAGGGCGATGATACATTATAAAAAAATATCAATGGAAAAATTAGAATTAAAAATCATGATAATATCAATAATATGCGGTATAGCGGCTGTTATAATGTGTCATGCACATGTTTATGATAACGGAAAATTGGATTCCATTCGGCTGAAGAAATGTATGGATGCTGTAAATGAAATAAATTCCAGTCAACTTACCAAAGCATATCTTTTGTGGAGTATTGACAAAAATTGGACCTTACAAGCAAATAATAACAAAGAAAACGTCTCGACGCTCTTTCTTGATGAATTTTCAATTTATAAAGATGCACAAGGAAATATTAGAAAGATTATCTACACCAACTACGAATATGGCTATGAGGTGTTGATTTGTTACTATAATCCAGAAGGACAATTGATTCGGGCTGTTTTTAATATTAAAGATGATATTGAATCCTTTTGGGGAAATCAATTTGCAGATAAAGGTGAACTGTTTTTCTCAAATATTGCTTATATAAAATATGATGCTTCTTATGTAGAAGAAGAAGCGCTCACTTTAGAAAAAGAGATACGAGGTCCATCAATAAGTATTGAATATGAGTACGAAGGCAAATTATTTCGTTTCGGAGACAGTTCGCTTGATAAATTTACTCATGTTAATCATTTTAAGTCGTATTATAACATTGACAGTTTTCCTTCAGGGAGTGCAACGGTTACTTTTTCTTATGATGTAAATTCAGGAAAAACCATTGTCGGTTCAAATCAGGTACGCATTCGGGATGCGGCTCATCTAAAGAGCAATATTGTAGCAACCTTATATGCCGGAGATGATATCACCATTTTGGAACAAAGTAAACGTGAAAATATCTCTCCATGGGGAGAATTTTACTGGTATAAAGTGAAATATCAGAACTTTTATGCTGAAGACCATACAGGATATATCTTCGGCGCCTTTCTCGAACCTGTTGAACAAGTAATCAAATAGACTCGCCATGAAAAAATCATTCATCATATTCACTGTTTTATTATCTTTTCTGCAAACATTACAGGCGCAACAGCCGAGATTTGTTGAATTTCGCACCATAGCAGAAATTGAAAACGAAGAATGGCAAGCCAAAATTACAGACGAAGTGGAATTGGGAGACTACATTCTGCAATTAGTCACATCGAAAGAAAAATCAGATGATGATAACCAATGGCTTTGTGTGCAGATTTTAGATAAAAACGCCCGACAACTTATGCAGGAAATAAAACTTGGATATGGTGGTCGTGGGGAAAGTTTTGAAATCGGCGATTACAATTTTGACGGATATGAGGACTTTTCTTTGTATGGAGGCTGTGCAACGTTAGATAATTGTTTCAGTTTCTATTTTTTATTCGACTCCGAAAGTAAAACCTTTTTCGCAAGTGGTTTCGACGGCACAAATTTGGAATTTCACAGCGATACAAAAACAATCACTTCGAGCAATCGTTGCTGTGCAGGGACAGAAGAATTTTATCAAACCTACAA
>JAITUN010000223.1 GCA_031286285.1 Bacteroidales bacterium
GGAGAGTTACGAGTTACGAGTTACGAGTTACAAGTTACGAGTATTGAGGTGTTTGATATTTACGGGCGAGCCGTAAGTACTCACTACTCACTACTCACTACTCACTACTCCATAAATATTGCGCACTTGCCTGCCGGATTGTATTTTGTGAAAGTAATTACAGAAACAGGTATTCAAACAAAAAAAGTAATTAAACTTTAAACCTACATAATAATAAACCAAAAAAAATCAATAACCAAATTAAAATTAAGAAACTATGACAAAAGAAGAAATTATTAAACCCGAAAATTTGGTCTATAAAAAGAGTTCTGTCCTTACGGATACTCCCTTGTCTTACTGTCCGGGCTGCGGGCATGGCGTGGTGCATCGCATCATTGCAGAAGTAATTGAAGAGATGGATATCCAAGACAAAACCATCGGTGTTGCGCCGGTGGGGTGCGCCGTTTTGGCATACAACTTTTTTGATGTGGACTGCATTCAGGCGGCGCACGGACGCGCCCCTGCGTTGGGAACTGCCATTAAAAGGCTTTATCCCGAACATTTCGTTTTTACCTATCAAGGCGACGGCGACCTCGCCGCCATTGGAACGGCAGAGACCATCCACGCCTGCAACCGCGGCGAAAACATTACCATGATCTTCGTGAACAACGGTATTTACGGGATGACCGGCGGGCAAATGGCGCCCACTACCCTTAAAGGGATGAAAACCTCTACCTCCCCTTATGGACGCGATTTGGATATTATGGGTAACCCGTTGAAAATTACGGAACTCATTGCCCAGCTACCCGGATCACTCTTTGTAACCCGACAAGCCGTTCATACGCCGGCGTTGGCACGTAAATGCAAAAAAGCAATCCGTCAGGCGTTTGAAAACCAAAAACTGAAACAAGGAACATCCTTTGTGGAAGTCGTATCAAATTGTAACTCAGGCTGGAAACTCCCTGCCGTACAAGCGAATAAGTGGTTGGAAGAAAACATGCTGCCTTTCTATCCCCTTGGCGATTTAAAAAATAATAAATAATCAAAAAATAATAAGTTATGACTGAAGAAATTATAATAGCAGGTTTTGGCGGACAAGGCGTTCTTTCTATGGGAAAGATCTTGGCTTATTCCGGTATTATGCAAAATAAAGAAGTGAGTTGGATGCCCTCTTATGGACCCGAAATGCGCGGTGGCACCTCAAATGTTACTGTGATTATCAGCGATGAACGCATCAGCTCTCCGTGTTTAAACCAATTCGATACGGCAATCATTTTAAATCAACCCTCCATGGATAAATTTGAATGCACGGTAAAACCGGGCGGATTGCTTATTTATGATCCGAATGGAATCACATCACATCCCACACGCAAAGACATTAACATCTATCAAGTAGCGGCTACAGAAGAAGCTGCAAAAATAGGAATTGCCAAACTCTTTAATATGATTGTTTTGGGTGGATTCTTGAAAATTAAACCGTTGGTAACAGAAGAGTTTCTGAAAAAAGGGTTGGAGAAATCACTTCCCGCACGACATCACGGTTTAATTCCCGAAAATATTAAAGCGGTTGAGGTTGGGAAAGGGATTTTGAAGCCGTATCATACTCTTTAATAAGAACGCTGATAACAAAAATCTTACAGATCGTTTTCTGCGAAAATCTACACGAAATTACTGAATTTCTAAAAATCAATACTTCAAATTTGAGGAGTAGGTTGTTTTTTATATTTCCTTGTGTGTACTCTAAAATTTTATGTTTATTTGCGCCCTGATATAAGGCGTTAGCTTTTGTTCTTGCCTATAGAAATCTGCAAAATTTCAGGAAAACAAGAGCAAGAAAGTTCGACGCCCGCGTGCATACGTGGGCTTTTCTTGTTTGTTTTCCAGGGTCTTGCAGAACCTCTATGGGCGAATAAGGAGTCCACGTCTTTTTATGATTTAAAAATAAAAATCAGTATGCACATAGGTGAATTAGTTCTTAAAACTTTGAAAGAAAAAGAGCGTCCCATTGCGTGGCTTGCCCGAAAAATAAACTGCAATGACGCCAATCTAGGTAGATTATTAAAAAACAGCCAACATATTCATTCAGAATTGCTTTTGCGTATTTCTATTGTATTGGAAGAGGATTTCTTTAGGTATTATTCTGAAACTATTAAGAAACAGGCAGGGAAATAGTAATATTTATGTTGAAATTTGCTAAAAATAGCAGGAAATACTTGTAAAAACAGCAGCGTTAAAATTGTATTACAAAGTTTTAGATTACACTTTTGCGGGTATTTAAGAGTTGGGCGCAAGGCTGAAAGTTCACAGCGAATAAGATCCTGAATTTTTGAACATTAGACCCAATTTTTAAGTTGATTTTTAACAATTTAGAAGTTGCGCCCGTCACGTATTAGGGATAAAAAATGGAAAAAACATTTATTAAATTTGGGCTATTTTTAGCTTTGGGATTAGGAATTTTAACCTTTAATTCGTGTAAAGTCTATGATGGAACTCAGATAAAGGGAGATGTTATCGGTTTTAGCGATAATATTCAAAAAAGCTATAAAAAGAACACACCACCATACAATTTGGTCTCCGGTACACGAAGCCAACGGGTTCAACATCCATTTGACCAGAACGAAATGAGAAAATATATTGATGGGCTTGAGCTAGGCACAAATACTGCCCTTTATTATGCTGTTGATAATGGACTTGACCGCGTAAAAAATGTAAGAAAGAAATATATGAACAATAGTAAAAATTCAAAATATTTCTTAATAACATTTACCGATGGTCTGGACAATATTTCAAATCATTTGGGAAAAGTTAAAGGGAACGAAGAAAAATGGCAAGAAAAATACGCTAAAAAAAATGGGAGAAAAATGAAAAAAGCCGTAGGCAACAAAGGAAATCAGTTTCAATCGTATGTTCTATGTCTGTATGGTGGAGATTTGCAGCAAAGTTGGCCTGATTCTACTGACGTCATAAAGCAGTTAAAGCCTTTTACCGGTAGCAGCAAAAATGCAATATGCCCTGAGGTTATCCTTTCTCAGAGTGTAGATGGATTAGCCGAAGAGTTTCAAAAACAGTTTACAAGCAGGTCTTTTGCTTTTCAAATTCCCAAAGGAAATGTTGGACAACAAGTAAAAATGTTGATGATTAGCAAAGAAGAAAGAGACCAAATAGAACTCATAGGCACTTTTAAAAAGGGAGGTGGAAATAAATACTATTTATTAGACATTAAAGCCGTTAATAAAACTTCACCAAACAAAAAGGTTGTTTTTCTAAATGATAAAGGTTTAGAATACAAAAAGGGGAAATTAAAAATGTCTGAATTTAGCCACAAAAACGATGACAAAGTGTTGTTTGAATTGATTGGTTTTAAAAATGCGAACAGACCATTAAGTGTAATGAAAGATTCTGATACACAGGAAATTTTACAAAGAGGCTCATTCCGTGTTAATTCAGAATACAAATCTTATCCTACATCAGTACAAGATGCCTATATTTTACCGATTATAGATTGCAGCAAGTCATTACTTATTGAAGAGAACGACCCTTATTTTCTTAAGAATCCAGAGTGTAAAGATCCAGAAAATATGGTCCCGCGAGATGGTAAAATCTATTATAACTGTGTTGTTAAATCGGCAAAAGAGATGATGAGACAAGTTATCAATGTTATTGTTGTAGATGAGTAATGCACAGCTTGCTACGTTAGTTTGTGACCATGTTCGCTACACTCACATCGCAAACCTAACCCCACAGCCGAGAATGATAGAGTTACCTTTTATTTTTTTTCTCCAAAATACTTATAGAACCACGCTATTGTTTCAATTCCTTTAAAGAGATGGTCTAATCTGTAGCTTTCGTTTGGCGAATGTATTGCATCTGCTTCTAAGCCAAAACCAATTAATAAAGATTTGGTATTCAATATTTTATCAAAACCTGCAATGATGGGGATACTACCTCCGCTGCGTGTAGGGATTGGTTTCTTTCCGTAAGTTTCTTGAAATGCTTCTTCAGCAGCTTTGTAAGCAGGCATATCAATTGGAGATACATATGCATTGCCTCCGTGGTGCGGGGTTACCTTTACTTTTACGCATTTAGGCGCAATTGACTCAAAATGTTTTTTGAATAATTGAGCAATTTTGTCTGGGTCTTGATTCGGAACTATGCGCATAGACAACTTAGCGAATGCTTTAGAGGGTAATACTGTTTTAGTACCTTCTCCGGTATAGCCACCCCAAATACCACACAAATCGAAAGAAGGACGGATTCCCACATGCTCCATCGGTGTAAACCCTTCTTCTCCACACAGTTCATCAACATCTATTGCTTTTCTGTATTCTTTTTCATCAAACGGCGCTTTGGCCATAAGCGCTCTTTCTTCTTTTGAAACCGATAGTACATCATCATAAAAATTTGGGATGGTGATTCTGTTCTTTTCATCGGTAATAGATGCTACCATTTTGCACAGAATATTGATAGGATTAGCAACAGCACCTCCGAACAAACCAGAATGTAAATCACGGTTTGGACCGGTAATTTCTACTTCGAGATAAGTTAAACCTCTAAGTCCTACGGTAATAGATGGGGTGTCTGTAGCAATCATACTTGTATCAGAAACCACAATAACATCTGCGTTAAGTTTTTCCTTGTTTGCCTCGCAAAATAGATAGAGATTTTTGCTTCCCACTTCCTCTTCGCCTTCTATCATGAATTTGAGGTTGCATTTCAATTGGTTTGTTTTCAACATATATTCAAATGCTTTAGCATGCATGAACGCTTGTCCTTTATCATCATTAGCGCCTCGACAATAAATTCTTTCATCCATAATTGTGGGCTCAAAAGGCGGAGTTTTCCAAAGTTCTAATGGTTCTACAGGCATAACATCGTAATGTCCATAAACTAAAATAGTTGGAGCATTGTTGCTAATTATTTTTTCTCCATACACTACAGGAGCTCCGTTGGTAGTATGCAGTTCCGCAAGGTCACACCCCGCTTCAAATAACAACTCTTTCCAACGTTCAGCGCACTTCAACATATCGGGTTTGTTCTCTGATTTAGAACTTACAGATTGAATCCGTAATAAAGTAAAGAGGTCTTCTATAAAGAGTTCTTTGTGGGTTTCTATGTAGTTTTTTAAATCGGTCATAATAGTTTTTTTTTATTTTGATGATTAGGCAATTCATAACGTTAATATTTGTTACAAATTGTCATAAAAAAAGTTATTTTCGCATCTTCAATTTTAACAATAAATTCTATCATTATGAAAAAAACAATTTCAACTTTCCTATTCTCCATTTTATTTTTTGCACTTTATGCTATTACTACACCCGATGAGGGAATGTGGTTGCCTATGTTTATTAAAGACTACAATTATGAGCAAATGCAAAAATTGGGGCTAAAACTCACTCCGGAGCAACTTTACGATATCAATAACTCGTCGCTGAAAGATGCTATTGTGCAGCTTGGAGGTGGGTTTTGCACAGGAGAAATGATCTCAAAAGATGGCTTGATGCTAACCAATCACCATTGCGGCTATCAATTTATTTTTAAACATTCTACCGAAGAACACGATTATCTGAAAAACGGTTATTGGGCTATGTCAAAAGAAGAAGAACTCCCCAATGAAGGATTCTTTGTCTCTTTTCTTGTTCGTATGGAAGATGTTACACATTTAGTATTAGATAGCCTTAAAGAAGGAATTTCTGAAGCAAATCGTACGAAAGCTATCGAAAAAACTATTAACAAATTAAAAAAAGATAATTCAGAAAGCGGAAAATACACCGTAGAAGTAAAACCATTTTATGAAGGAAATGAGTATTATATGTTTGTATATATCACATACCAAGATGTTCGGCTTGTAGGAGCTCCACCAAGCGGTATAGGCAAGTTCGGCGGCGATACCGATAATTGGATGTGGCCAAGACATACCGGAGATTTTTCCCTCTTTAGAATCTATACAGCGCCCGATGGATCACCGGCAAAGTATTCTAAAGAAAATATTCCATTTCAACCAACACATTATCTACCTATTAATATTCAAGGAATTGATAAAGGAGATTATACAATGATTTGGGGATACCCCGGAACTACAGAACGTTTTATGACTTCATACGAAGTTCTTAATACAATGAATATAATTAATCCTCCTTTGGTTTTTGCTTGTGAAATGATACTCCCCGTATTAAACGATGCTATTAATGAAAGCGATAAAATAAGGCTACTCTATGCAGACAATTATGCAAGTTTTGCCAATATGTGGAAATTAAAAAAAGGAGAAACAATTAGCCTTGCCAAACTTAATGTATTAGGACAAAAATCTGCTCAAGAACAGGCATTAAAAGAATGGATAGAAAATGACTCCGCAAGAATAGAAAAATACGGAAATACATTATCGGATATCGGACGGATCTGTAGTGAGCTTAAATCGATAACAATGAAGAGTATGACGTATGCAGGGTTCTCTCTCAATTTTTCAAAACTAATACAATTTCCCCATCAAACTTATGTGAATCTAAATAAAAAGGAAAGGAAGTTTTCGAAAGATAAAGTTGAAAAACTTAGAACAAAATATAACGAATTCAGAAAAACAATAGACTTTGAAACTGAAATAAAAGTCCTTTTAGCTACACTTAAACTTTGGAAATCTCTCCCCGAAGAAAATCGACCCAGTATTTTCGAATATATTAATAAGAATTATAATGCTAACATTGAATTATTTACAAAGGCAATTGCGGAAAATTCTATTTTTAGCTCTGAAGCTAATTTCTACAAATATCTTCAAAAACCCTCAGCAAAAATTTATGAAAATGACCCATTAATAAAATACTATCATTCTATTATTGAGATTGTCCTTTTGAATCAAGCCAGTTATCTCGGTTATCATTCCAACCTTTCAACTGTGCGCAAAGACTATCTGTCAGCAATTAAGGAGATGGAGTCAGAGAAAGTATTGTATCCTGATGCCAATTCTTCCATGCGGGTTACTTATGGACAAATTCTTGATTATTACCCACAAGAAGCAGTGCATTATAATTGGTTTACTACAACAGATGGTATTTTGCCTAAAGAGATTCCAAATGACCCTGAGTTTGATGTCCCTGCAAAATTAAAAGAACTTATTTTAGAAAAAGATTATGGAAGATACGGGAAAAACGGCGTTCTAAATGTGTGTTTCTTAACTAATAATGATATTACAGGTGGAAATTCCGGAAGCCCCGTAATTAATGCTAATGGAGAACTTATCGGTTGTGCTTTCGATGGAAACTGGGAAGCATTAAGTAGTAATATTATTTACAATCCCGATTTACAACGCTGTATTTGTGTGGATATCCGTTATGTGATGTTTGTGATTGACAAAGTGGGAGGAGCAGGGTATCTATTAGATGAAATGAATATTGTGGAATAATAGTCAAATGATTGTAGCAAACTTGACTTTTTTTTGAGAAATTCTTTGTAATTCTGTGCATTACCTCTCAAACGCCACCCTCATTGATACTTTAAAAGCAAAATTATCAATAGTCTTATATTTCGGTTTGGGAAGATAGTAGGCTCCATAGCGAACAAATGTTCCAACACCGAAAGAAAGAATACGTTTGATTACTAAAAGGTCTCCTATCATTATCCCTGTTTCAAAATAGCCTTTCTCTAGTGTCTTAAAATCTATGCCAAAATGGGATTCGCTTTTTTTAAGTCCTCCAAAGGTAATACCTTGACAAACAATAATACGGGGCGAAAACTTCTTATTTTGAGTCATTCTTCCAAAATTATGTCGAATAAAAAGAGAAACATATTTATCTGATAGAAATTCGTCGGCACGCATGGCTCCAAATTGGTCAGCGCCATCCAAACCCAAATAGTAATAGCCGGCGCGCTGATTGAAAAGTAATGGACAGGGCAATGGGCGATCAATAATTCCTGCTAATAATGTTAAATTTGTAAAACCTAATATTTTCCAATTTTTATGAATCGTCATCTTTATATCAACTCTATTATAGTTAAAACTGCTTTTCAGCATCCCTTTTATCCCTTTAGTATATTGAATAATAACAATAGGAAAAGGAGAATTGGAGTAAAAGTAATAGTTTTTTGCTCCCCAAAATTTTTCTCTGAATGCAAGCCGAGCTCCTATTTTTACATAAAAATCTTTGAAAAAATAAGTAGTAGCGCGCTCTTCTAAAAAAGGTTTTTGAAAACTATAGTTGAAAAGTGTTTGATTGTCACTGTAAAATGAAGACATATAACCGGTTAGCCATCGTGTGATTTTGCTTTGAATAACTAAACCAACTGCTTGACTCCTATAAAATCGCTCAAATAACCAACTGCGATAAAATTCACTCAAAAAGGCGCTAGGATCCCTATCAAAAAACAGAGTCTCACCACTCTCTATTAAATTCGAATAGTAATGTAAAGAAGCCTTAAAAGCTCTTGATCGAATAAAGTTAAGTCCTAATTCTCCACCCCATTTTAACTTTTTATCCTTGAAACCGTATCCGAAAAAGCCTCCAAAATTTACGACTTTGCTCAGCCTGTCATTGGTATAAACTCCTAACCCCAAACGTGCCACTTCTGTGGAGTTAAAAAAGAGAATTTGAGTAAGATCAATATTAATGAATGATATTGGTAGTTTTCCTGTAATCAATATTTTAATACTCTCAAATCGTTTGTCAAAGTTGTGTTTTTGGGAAAGTGAATCTATATAGTGATACGTATTTATTTCTCTATCTTCTAAACTTGCAGGACGATAAAAATCTAATATTTTATGTTGAGTATCAGGGTTTTCAATATCTTCATCAATATCAGTCATCCCAAAGTCACGATTTCGCAAAAAAGTTTCACAATCAATATCCATAATCTTTTTTTCTAAAAAAATAACAGGTCGCACAAAAACGCGTTCTTTTACATTAGCGCCGACTACGAGTGTATCTTTTCTTTCGGGATCATTTGCAACACTAATACCCATATTTCTAAAATCTACACGAACATTCATTTTTGTCAAGAAATAGGTTTCATTCGGCTGTTTTTCATATTCTTGCACTAAATCAAACTTTATTCCTATCAGCGTTCTGTCGAACGGAATAGCTTCAATCTTTGTAAACGCATAGTTCTTTTTTGTTATCCAAATTGTTCCTTGCAGCGACTTAAAATGGGCATTTTTTTTAGGTTTATAAGAGATGACGAACAGCGTGTCGTTTTCACTAAATATTCTATCTTCCAAGTAAAAATCGTAAATAGATAAGGCATTTGATGAAATTGGATTTACGTAAGGAGATTCTAAAATATCTAAAAAATCACTTTGGTAAAAATTCACTGTTTGCAACTTTGCCAAAAAGATAGATACCAACGGATCTTTGAGCCCTGCCGTACGGTGTGCAATCACTTTTTCGTAATTCTTTGCCGGTTTTTTGAAATAATTTTTGGTTACAGTTTCCATAAAAAACAGATGCTGTTTGTCAAAAAACTCAACTGTTTTTAAGTAATTTGAATCTCTTTTTGAAAACATAGCTGTATCTGTAGCCAAGTTATCTGTCATTTGCATTGCTTTTTTAAACGATACGCTGTCCCTCCTAAAATCTCCGGTAAAGAACATTTTTTGATAAGAAATGTAAGAAAAATGTTCGTTAAAAAATTGACCGTTTATATTTCTATTTTGAATAGCTTTCTTTATGATGGGTATGGCCGGATTAAATTTTGTTTTAACTTCCACTTCACGAAGTTTTCCTCTCAAAGTATCAAAGTTTTGTGAATACACTGCAACAAGAGTTGTGAAAAAAAGGAAGAGAAAAACAGATATTTTTTTTAACATATCAACAAATACGTGCAAAAATAATATTATTCTCTTATTTTTGGCAAAAAAATATTTTAATCATTCTGTTTTCTTAATCTATGGCAAACGAGAGTATTACGACAAAACGCACCGAGCAAAAAATAAATTACAATACATTAGAATCTACTTTAGGAGTTGCCGGAAAGTTAACTCCGCAAGCATTAGAATTTGAAATGGCGGTTTTGGGCGCCATTCTTATTAATTCAGATGCAGTGGGACAAGTGGTTGACTTCCTCTCTCCAAGAATGTTCTATAAAGAAGCACACTTTCATATTTACAGAGCAGTTAGAGAACTTTTTGACAAAATGGAACCGATAGATCTACTAACAGTAACCTCACATTTACGTAAAGCAAAAATGTTGGAACAAGTCGGCGGCCCATCCTATTTGGCATCGCTAACCAACCGCGTAGCTTCTTCCGCAAATATTGAATATCACGCCCGCATCGTAATGGAAAAGTTTGTGTTGCGTGAACTCATTAACAATTGCAACGTCATTATCAAAGATGCTTACGAAGACTCAAAAGATGTGTTGCAACTGTTAGATAATGCAGAGACTAACCTTTTTGGTATCTATCAGGAAAATTTCAAACGCGACAGCAAAGAGTTAAATATCGTAATGAAAAAGGCAATAGAGGAATTGATTGAAATGAAAAATGAAGAGAATCAGTTTCATGGTGTGCCTTGCGGGATCAGGGCAATTGATGAAAAAACAGGCGGATGGCAAAAGTCTGACCTTATTATCATTGCAGCAAGACCGGGCATGGGGAAATCATCATTCGTGCTTACTATCGCACGTAACGCCGCAATTGACTATAAACGTCCCGTGGCGCTTTTCTCATTGGAAATGTCATCTTCGCAATTGGTGCACCGACTCTTCTCTATCGAAACCGGCATCCCGGCAGAAAGAATTGCAAAAGCCAAACTGTCTGACGATGAATGGACGATACTAACCAATAAGTTAGGTCCTTTAAATACTGCAAATCTTATTATTGACGACACACCGGCGCTGTCGGTGTTCGATTTAAGAGCAAAGTGCAGAAGATTAAAACATCAATACGACATCCAACTGATTATTGTGGATTATTTACAGTTAATGCAAGGCGGAACTGACGCTGAAAAGGGAAAAGGAAACCGCGAACAAGAAATTAGTTATATCTCTCGATCTTTAAAAGCGCTGGCTAAAGACTTAAATGTACCGGTAATAGCATTGTCTCAGTTATCTCGTGCAGTTGAAACACGCTCCGCTTCAAAACGTCCTCAACTATCCGACTTAAGAGAATCAGGCTCCATTGAACAAGATGCCGATATGGTAATGTTTATTTACAGACCGGAATACTACGGATTAGCTACATTTGAAGATGAAGATGTGCCGGCACAGGGGTTAGCCGATATTATGATTCAAAAGAATAGACACGGACCCAACGCTAATATCCGTATTAGATTTCAAAGTCAGTACACAAGATTTACAGATATTGACTTTGGAATGAATGCGGATTCACTGTTTGAGGGGATTGCTCCGAATCAAAGTTTTGATGTATATGAATCCAGTATGAACGATGACTATTCCGACGATAATCGCTTTGAGAAGCCTTTAACAGAAGGAATCCCATATTAATGCATACAATAATTTAATCCAAGTTGATTACTTGATATAATATTTTACAATGCAAGTGCTTTAAATAGATGTAAAAAATCTATTCCAATTCACTTTTGTGTATCTTTGCCGCCCGCAAAACGAATATGGAAGTATGAACTCTATTATTAACCAATAATCCATTCTTTATTATGAAAACCAAATACATTGATTTAATCTCCCAAACTTACGAGTTTCCGCAAGAAGAGTTTCATGTGGAAGACGGTGAATTGAATTTTCACAACATTCCTTTAATGGATATCATTAAACAGTACGGTACTCCATTAAAAATCACTTATTTGCCGAAAATTTCCCAAAATATCCAGCGCGCAAGACGATGGTTTAATGTGGCTATTGCCAAAGCGGACTATCAGGGCGACTATCATTACTGCTACTGTACAAAATCATCTCATTTTGAGTTTATTATGTCAGAAGTACTTAAAAATGGCGTTCATATTGAAACCTCCTCCGCATTCGACCTAAATATTTTGGAAACCATGAACGAAACAGGCCAATTTAATAAAGATACTTTTGTTATTTGCAACGGGTATAAAAAACAACAATATATTGAAAACATTGTCTCTCTCTTAGAAAATGGATACACAAACGTCATACCTGTATTAGACAATAAACATGAATTTAGATTACTTGAAGAAGCTATTCAAAGCAAATGTAAGTTAGGTATCCGCATTGCAGCAGAAGAAGAACCAAGATTCGAATTCTATACATCTCGCTTAGGTATTAGATATAACGACATCATTCCATTTTACGAAAGTAGAATCAAAAAGAACAAAAAGTTTCAACTAAAGATGCTGCACTTCTTTATTAATACAGGAATAAATGATACCGCATACTATTGGAATGAACTAAGTAAATGTGTGAATTTATATTGTGATCTAAAGAAAATTTGTCCTGAATTAGACTCACTGAACATTGGCGGTGGGTTTCCCATTAAGAGTTCCTTGTCATTCGACTACGACTACGCCTATATGGCGGAAGAGATTATTTCACAAATTAAACAAATTTGTGATAGGGAAAAAGTGGAAGAACCCGATATTTTTACTGAATTTGGTTCCTATACAGTGGGCGAATCAAGCGCAGTATTGTTTTCTATTTTACAACAAAAACGACAAAACGACAGAGAACTTTGGAATATGATTGACAGTTCCTTTATGACTACCTTACCGGATACTTGGGCAATTAACCAACAATTTATCATCCTTGCCATCAATAATTGGGATAGAGAATATGAGCGGGTCTTTCTCGGCGGACTCACTTGTGACAGCCATGACTACTACAACTCGGAAGCGTATTTAAATGCTGTTTTCCTGCCTAAGATATTTGAAAATAGTGCCGCTGTTGAAAGCAGTACTACAGAACGAGATGAAACAGATGTTCAATATATCGGATTGTTCAATACAGGTGCTTATCAAGAATCTGTGGGTGGATACGGAGGAATTCAACATTGCCTTACTCCTGCACCCAAACATATTATCATCTCGTTGGATGAAGACGGCGAAATCGTAACAAAACTCTTCGCAAAAGAACAGAGCTATAAATCAATGCTTAAGATATTAGGATATTAATATAACCCGATAAATATGCAATTCTACACCTCAAAAATAGTCTTTCAAAAGAAAATTGCATCAAACATTTTTCACCTTGCAGTAATAAAAAATTCTGAAACTATTCTCCCCGGGCAGTTTTATATGCTTAAAACCCACGATGAAATACTCCCTTTGATGCGCCCGTTGAGTATTTATAATGTTGAGAACGAAACGCTGAATTTTTTGTACCGAGTTATGGGGAAAGGTACGGAAGCGCTTTCAAAATTTAAACGAGGAGAAAAAATTGAACTGTTAGGTCCGTTGGGAAATGGATTTCCTATGAATGAAGTTTCCGGAAAAGTAGCTTTAGTGGGTGGCGGAATTGGAATCCCACCTCTATTTGAAACTGCAAAACAACTAACAATAAATGGTTGTAAAGTAGATGCTTTTCTAGGATATAAAGAGGAACTTTTTGCCTTTGAGCCTTTTGAAGATGTATGCGAGAACATTTTCATTGCTTCTGAAACGGGAAAAGAGGGGTATAATGGATTTATTACCGATATCTTTCACGCTCAAAACTATCATGCTGTATTTACCTGCGGACCGGAAGTGATGATGATGAAAGTAAAAGAACGTTGCGAAGCACATCAGATTCCGGTTTGGCTCTCAATGGAAAACAGAATGGCTTGCGGTATTGGCGCTTGCTTGGTTTGTACATGCAAAACTGTAGAAGGTATGAAACGCTGCTGCAAGGATGGTCCTGTTTTTTCAGGGAATCTACTTTCTTTCTAATTGAATACTAAATATTTGGTTTTTTCTTACTTCATTATATAATAATCACACAAAATATTGCGCAAAAAATGCGTTATATGGAGTAAGTTATTTTCATTGGTTTTTATGAGAATTGGAGTAAATACACGACTTTTTGTCAAAGGAAAAATGGATGGCATCGCCTGGTTTACCTATGAAATTTTTAAACGTATTGTTACCCAACACCCTGAACACGAATTTGTTTTTTTCTTTGACAGACCTTTCGACCCCTATTTCATCTTTGCTCCTAATGTTAAACCGGTGGTTGTTCGCCCTCAGGCAAGACACCCCTTTCTATGGTTTCTTTTCTTTGAAACAGGAATAAAAAAAGCGCTTAAACGAGAAAAAATTGAGCTTTTTATTTCTCCCGACGGCTGGACGTGCTTGGGTACAGATGTGAAAACCATCAATGTTATTCATGATTTGAATTTTGAACATTACCCCTCTTTTGTATCTTCTTTGAAATTAAAATATTATACTCATTTCTTCCCCCGCTTTGCCAAAAAAGCAGACCGCTTGATTACTGTTTCTCAATATTCGAAAGAGGATATATGTAATTTGTATCACATTGATGAAAAGAAAGTTAGCATCGTTCATAATGCAGCTTCGGACGACTTTTATGCAGTGGATAAAGAAACAAAAAGAGAGACCATTCAGCAACTTACCGGTGGGGTTCCCTATTTTGTTTTTGTAGGTTCGGCACACAAGCGCAAAAATGTGGAACGGATCATGCTGGCTTTTGACCAATTTCGTGAAAAATATGCAGATTATAAATTTGTTTTCGCCGGCTCAAACAAATATTGGGATAAAGATATTAAAAACACTTTCAACCAATTAAAACACAAATCGGATATAGTGTTTACAGGATATCTCAGTACAAAAGATATGAATCGTGTGATTGCAAGCGCTTTAGCTTTGGTTTACCCTTCGCTGTTTGAGGGGTTCGGCGTCCCCATTGTGGAAGGTTTTGCCGCACAAATACCCGTAATCACTTCCAATGTTACTTCCATGCCTGAGATTGCCGGAGAAGCAGCTATATTGGTAAACCCGATGGCGGTAAATGAAATTGTAAATGCTATGGAGAAAATTGCTGGTGATGAACAGTTGCGTGAGAAACTCGTACAGCTTGGCGCAGAAAGAAGTAAACTCTTTTCCTGGGAAAAATCTGCTCAACAGTTTTGGAACATAATTCTTGAATTTTGCCCATGAAAATGACAACTGCTACTTTTTTAAAACTATTTGAAAAAGAATTAGATGAAAATCAAAACTTATACCCCTACTATAAGTTAAATAAAGGTTCAGTTTCACAAAAAGATTTTAGAAAAGCCTATTTTCTCCAACGATTGAATTTTATTGAGAAACATGTAGAAAAAAAGGAAAAAACAACTGTTTTAGACTGCGGATGCGGCTATGGTACCACGGCATTTTTTCTTAGTTTAAACAACATTCATGTAGTAGGAACTACCCTCGAATTTTATTTTGAACAAATTGACAATAGAAAAAAATATTGGAACAATTTCGGCAATATTGCAAACGTAACTTTTGAATATCAAGACATTTTTGAATCCAATTTTGAGGAAAACAGTTTTGATTATATCATTTTACAAGACACTTTACATCACATAGAGCCGGTGAAAAAGGCGATACAAATTTTCTTCAAATTGCTAAAAAAAGGTGGAAAAATTATATTGGTGGAAGAAAATGGCGCTTGTTTTGCGCGGCAGGCAATTTTATTCGCCAAAAGAAGAAATAAAAGGATTATTGAATATTTTGACACAAAATTGCAAAAAACGATCCTCTTCGGAAATGAAAATATTAGAACTGAAAATGAATGGAAAAAACTGTTTGAAGGTGAAGGTTTTACCTGCTTAAATCAAGAAACGAACTATATTCGATACTACTCTCCGTTTGCATATAAAAACAAAAAAATGGAAGAAATTATTGAAAAAGAGCAAAAAATAGCAAATCATAATAATTGGCTGCGCCACCGTTTCTTCTTTGGAATAAATATGGTTTTTACGAAAAAATAGAATGTTTGAAAAATGTTACACGAAATAAAAAACATAATTCTTGACTTGGGAGGCGTTGTTTACGACATTCGATATGAAAATATTGCCGACACTTTTCGTTCATACGGATTACACAACTTTGAAAAACTTTACGCGCAAGTCGGTCAAGCACCTGAAATTGACCTTTTTGAAGAAGGGAAAATAACGCCCGAACAGTTTCGCAATTTTATCAGATCAATTTCC
>JAITUN010000299.1 GCA_031286285.1 Bacteroidales bacterium
ATATTCTTTTCATAATTTACTTAAATTATTGATGTCGCGAAAATAGTATAAATTACTAACGATAATAATCTATTTTTGCACATTCATTATTTTTTAACCTAAATCAATTTATTATGAAATCTCCATGAGTTTTAAAATAAAAGCACACCAACCGCAATGAATATGACACATGGATATAGAAAAAATGGATAATTAATGCTACCGCTAACCATCGGGCTGAAAGCCGTTATGTTAAGAGATATACACACAGCATGGAATAAAACTAAACAAACTGAAACCCAATAACCTGTCATATTATATTCAGATGAAAACTATTGTCAGATTAGGAATAGATATTGGTTCAACCACCATTAAGTTTGTGGTTTTGAATCCAAAAAACGAGATGGTTGCGTCGGGCTATCAAATTCATCATGCGCAGTATTTACCTTTGTTAAAATCCATATTTACAGATTTATATAATCAATTTGGTGATATAAAACTCTCGGTGGCATTAACCGGCTCAGTGGGGATGGGGGTTTGCGAGCGTTTTCAACTTCCTTTTGTGCAAGAGGTCGTTGCTGAAACAGAGTGTGTAAAACGAAACTATTCCGGTTGCAAAACCATTATTGATATGGGCGGAGAAGATGCTAAGATGGTGTTTCTGCAAGATGACGCTATTCCGGTAATGCGGATGAGCGGCAACTGCTCCGGCGGCACCGGCGCTTTTTTAGACCAGATGGCGCTGCTGCTCGGATGTACTACCCAACAACTAAGTTCAATTGCTGAAAAAAGTGTCCGCATCTACAATATGGCTTCCCGCTGTGGCGTGTTCTCTAAAACGGATGTCCAGAATTTGGTTAGCAAACATATTCCTACGGAAGATATTGCGGCATCGGTATTTCATGCCGTGGTGGTGCAAATTGTGGGAGGGCTTTCCAAAGGGATGAAAATCACTCCGCCGCTTCTGCTGAGCGGTGGTCCATTCCAATTTTTACCCGCCCTTAAGAATGCACTGTTAAATTATTTGAATTTTAATGAAGATGATGTTATTGCTGCTGAAAATGCAAACCTGCTTACCGCTTACGGCGCTGCATTGAAAAGTACGGAATTAGTTCTTGAAAATCCTTTAAAGACTCTTATTGAACAAATTGAAAATCCGGATAAAAAAAAAAAAAAAAGTTCATCTTTATTCCCTCTTTTTCATTCTGAAAATGAATACCAAATTTGGTTTGCAAAAAAGCAAGCCACCTTCATCCCCGAAAGGGATCTCAAACAATGCTCCGAAAATCTCTATTTGGGAATTGATTCCGGCTCCACTACAGGTAAAATTATTTTGTTGGATGAAGATCACAACGTGGTTTTTAAGTACTATGCTCCAAATCAAGGCAACTCTATTTTAAATATCAAAAAAGGGTTGGAACTGTTTCAAAAAGAAGCGCAAAAAACAGGAAGAAGTTTTGTGATAAAAGGATCCTGTTCAACCGGCTATGGCGAAGATTTGATGAAGGCGGCTTTTCATCTTCAAGACAGTATTGTGGAGACCAAAGCGCACTATTTGGGCGCAAAATTCAACAACCCGAAACTTACTTTTGTGCTGGATATTGGCGGACAGGATATGAAAGCGCTCTTTATCAAAAACGGCAACATTGAAAGAGTGGAGATCAACGAAGCCTGTTCGTCGGGTTGCGGCTCTTTTATTGAGGCGTTTGCCAAAACCTTGAACTATTCCGTACAACTCTTTGCAGAGAAAGCGTGTTTTGCCAAACATCCCTGCGATTTGGGTACCCGTTGTACCGTGTTTATGAACTCTAAAGTAAAGCAGTTTCTCCGTGAAGGCGCTAAAAATGAAGATATCGCAGCAGGATTATCCTATTCGGTCATCAAAAACTGTTTGTTTAAAGTGCTTCGGTTACACGACTTTTCATCACTGGGTAATCACATTTCTGTGCAAGGAGGGGCGATGAAAAACCACGCCATTGTGAGAGCGTTGGAGAAACTTACCCACACGGAGGTCTCTTTTACCAATATCCCTGAATATATGGGCGCGTTTGGCTGTGCATTACATGCGAAAAACGGCTCCGATAATAGTTTGGTTAATAGTTCGGCTGAGGCTCAGCCTCAGCCGAACACAATAATTTTGGAACTATTGGAAAACTGCGACTACACATTACAAAACTCTAACTGTAAAGGTTGTGATAATCAATGTTATATTAATGTTTACAAATTTACAAACGGGCAACATTTTATTTCGGGAAATAAATGTGAAAAAATGTACAGCAATAGGGGAGGGGAGGCTAAAAAAGGGAGAAATGTGTATGCAGAAAAATACAAACTTCTATTTGAAAGAGAATCTATTTCTGCGCCGGTAAAAATTGGGATTCCCCGTGCATTGGGGATGTACGAAAACTATCCCTTTTGGCACCAACTGTTTACACATTGCGGTTTTGAAGTGGTTCTTTCATCTCACTCAAAATATGCAGATTATGAAAATGCAGTCTCAGGAGTGATGTCCGACAATATTTGCTTCCCTGCTAAACTGATCCACAGCCATATCCAAGATTTGTTGAAAAAGGAGGTAACTCGAATTTTTTACCCTATGGTAGTGTATGAAGAGCAGGACGAAACCACTGCAAACTCTTACAATTGCCCTATTGTTTTCGCGTACTCGGAAGTTTTAAAGGGTAGTGAACAATTGGATTTTTTACCGCAAAGGCGCAAAGATTTTACGCAAAGTACGCAAAGGGGAAATACTATCCCATTTGATGCTCCTGTCATTAGTTTTCGTACCAAAAAAGGGTTGTACAAAAATATCCTCAACTATCTGAAATCATTAAACATTGATAAAAAAACTGCTGAAATCGCCATAAAATCTGCTCTGCTTGCCCAAAAAACCTACGCCCAACAAATCTACCAAATCAACCACGAAATCTACCAACTTTCCAACCCCGAATCTCAAATCTTTAAATCTTTAAATCTTAAATCTTTAAACTTTAAACCTCCACCTCTCACCTCTCACCCCTCAATCCTGCTGTCCGGCCGCCCCTACCACACCGACCCTTTAATTCAGCACAAGTTGGCGGAGATGATGAGCGATATGGGTGTGAATGTGATTTCGGAAGATATGATGCGATATGAGGAGATGGAACTGTCAGGTACATATACCATTACTCAGTGGCATTACATCAACAGGATATTGAAAGCGGCAAAGTTTGTGGCAAAAGAAAACTCCAATCTGCAATTTGCCATCATGACCTCTTTTGGCTGCGGACCCGATGCTTTTCTATTGGATGATATAAAACAAGTGCTTGAAAAACAAGGAAAAACATTGACGATTTTAAAATTGGACGATGTGAACAACATTGGCTCTTTGCGGTTGCGGGTTCGGTCGTTGATCGAGAATATGGAAACTGTTCCGGCAGAGAAATTCATAGAGGGCAAATTATTAACCGCAAACTTTGCGGTTAAAAAAAATCTAAAGCAATCTCAACAAGCAAGCCGCAAATTGTTTGAAACTGAAGATAAAACCCGAACAATCATTGCCCCCTATTTCTCCGAATTTCAATCTCCCTTGTTGCCCCCTGTTTTCAAATTGGCGGGCTATAACCTTGAAATCCTGCCCGAACCGGATCAGGAAACGATTGAGATGGGGCTGAAAGTAGCGCACAACGAAGTCTGTTTTCCTGCAACCTTGGTGGTGGGGGATCTGCTGAAAGCATTAAAATCAGGAAAATACGATTTGAATACTACGGCTGTAGCGCTGACTCAAACCGGAGGGCAGTGCCGTGCCACCAATTATGTGGCGATCTTGAAAAAAGCACTGAGCGACAACGGGTTTGATCATATTCCGGTGGTTGCTATTGCCGGCGGGGATTCCCTGTTTAATGAGCAGCCCGGGTTTAAAGTAAACTGGATCAGAATTATGCCTGCGTTGCTCAATGCCTGTTTGTTCTCCGATTGTTTGGCGCTACTGCACGCGGCAAGTTTAGTGCGTGAAACCAAAGCAGGAGCCGCCAATCAAATAAAAGAGAAATATTTAAAAAAAGCAGGAGAGGTTATTGTTCAAAAGAAACATAGACAAATGTTTTCATTGCTCAAAGAAGCAGTGAAAGAGTATAATGCCATTACCATACCTCACAAAAAGATTCCGCAAGTGGGAATTGTGGGTGAAATTTTCCTGAAATTCAACAGTTTTTCGCACAAACATATTATCAAACAACTTCAATCGGAAGGAATTGAAGTATTGCCCCCACAAATTTCTCCTTTTTTTCTGCAAAGTTTTGTGAACCGAAAAGTGAACAAAAACTACGGTTTTACCGAATCTTTAATTCCAGAATTTATTTTCGATGGTTTTTTTGCATTAGTGAAGAAAAATATTGCAAAAATGAACAAAATCTGCGCAGATTTTGAATATTTCTCACCTTTGCCTAATATTTTTCACGAGGCAGAACAGGCTAAAGAGGTGATTGATTTGTCTGTTCAATTTGGAGAGGGGTGGCTCATTCCGGCAGAGATAGCTGCTTACTATGAAAGAGGCATCTATAACGTAATGAGTTTACAACCCTTTGGGTGCATTGCCAACCATATTATCTCCAAAGGGATGGAAAAGAAACTGAAAGCAAAATTTCCGAAACTAAATCTCTTGTCTTTGGATTTTGATGGCGGAACGAGCGAGGTAAATGTACAAAATCGAGTGGAACTGTTTAAGAGTATTTTACAATTTATTAGGTAAAATTTGTAATTCTATCTATCGAATACTGTTTTTTAGGTTAAGTCAGTATCTATTAAATAATGATTTCTATCAGAAGCATTTCTAGAGATCATTTCACCTAGAAAACCTGCTAAAAAAAGTTGAGTACCAATTATCATTGCTAAAATTGCAAGATAAAAAAGCGGCTGATCAGTAACTTGCCTGAAAGATAGATTTTGATTCGACATTAATATCAGTTTTTGAACTATTAACGCGATAGTGATACCAAAACCGATTATAAATGCTATTGTTCCCCAAATACCGAAGAAATGCATCGGTTTTTTGCTGAAACGAGAAATAAAAGTGATAGAAAGCAAGTCGAGGAAACCGTTAATAAACCTGTTCCATCCAAATTTAGTAACACCAAATTTGCGTTTTTGGTGAGTTACTACTTTTTCTCCAATCTTTGAAAATCCTGCCCATTTTGCTATTACCGGAATATAGCGGTGCATTTCACCATAAACTTCAATAGTTTTAACAACATCTTTTTTATATGCTTTTAAGCCGCAATTAAAGTCGTGTAATTTGATTTTTGAGATTTTTCGAGTTGTCCAATTGAAAAATTTAGAAGGTATATTTTTAGCGAAAGTATTATCATAGCGCACTTTCTTCCATCCTGAAACCAGATCATAGTTTTCTTCTGTAATCATTCTATAGAGTTCGGGAATCTCTTCTGGGCTATCTTGCAAGTCTGCATCCATAGTGATCACTACCTCTCCTTCGGCTTTTTGGAAACCGGTATTTAGCGCTGCCGATTTTCCATAATTTCTACGAAACTTCACGCCTTTAAAACATGGGTTTTCTTGATGTAGTTTCTTAATAACTTGCCACGATTTGTCGCGACTGCCATCATCAATAAATAAAACTTCGTAAGAGAAGTTGTTATTATTCATAACTTTTTGAATCCATGATGACAATTCGGGCAACGATTCTTCTTCATTTAATAAAGGGATGACTACAGATATATTCATAGTGGTTATTATTTAATATATTTAAAGAATTTATATTCTAGCTTTTAGCTTCAAATTTCTAAAAAAAGCGACGGTCTGTAAGCCGGATTCTGTCAAGTTCTGTCATTTATCTAGGCAATACGTTACCGTTTTGCTCTAACGACCTACCCTCCGGGTTGGGCGAGCAGCCCTCAAACCCCGGTTTACTTGGTCTTTCAACCCATAAGGCTTGCCCCCGTTGAACATTGCTGCCAACGTCGTGAGCTCTTACCTCACGTTTTCACCCTTACCCCGAATTGCTTCAGGGCGGTTGTTTTCTGTGGCGCTTTCTGTCACCTTTTCAGGCGCCTTCCTGTTAGGAAGTATGGCGCTCTTTGTTGTCCGGACTTTCCTCTCCCGATAACTAATCGGCAGCGACAGAACGACCGTCGTTTTTCAGGTGGCAAAAATCTATATTTTTTTTAAATTAAGGAAAGGAAGAAAAAAGAATTAACCTATTTTTGCCGATGAAAATTATTATTAACTTAAAAAACCTTTATTAAAATATTGAAAAACTACCCAGCCCTTATTGCCAAAACCCTCGGCATTTCCGAGCAGTACGTTAAAAATACCATAGATTTGTTAGAATCAGGAGCTACGATTCCATTTATTTCACGATATAGAAAAGAGAACACCGGAAGTTTGGATGAAGTACAGATCGCAGACATCAGAGATTTGCATGAAAAATGGGTAGAATTGGATAAACGGCGTGGATCTATTTTGGATTCCATTGAGGAACAAGGCAAACTTACCCCAGAGTTGGC
>JAITUN010000314.1 GCA_031286285.1 Bacteroidales bacterium
TAGTTTAAGTAAATATGACAAAGCTCGTTTATTTGGGACATATGATAAATCTGAAATTGATAGCATAAAAGAGAATGCTATTTTCATATTTACCCATAAGCATTTAGACCATTATTCAAAAAAAATATTAAAGAAACTTGATGGTGAAATATACAACACTTGGAATGTTTCCGAGTTAGAAAAATTGAATAGTTCAATTCCTGATTTTATAATAAAAGCATTCAAGACAAAGCATAAGATTTTTGGCATTTCTTTTAAACATTACTCATACTTAATTACTTGGCACGGAAGAAAAATTTACATTTCCGGAGATACTAGTGATTTTGAGCATGTGAGTGAGATAAAAGATATTGATTGGGCTTTTGTGAACTATTGGTCAAGAAAGGAACATTTCAAAATTGACTCAAAAAATTTTGGAATATATCACTTAGATCCTATAATGGAAGTTATGGGAGAAGTTCAAGATAACGTCTTACTGTTAATAAATCATGGAGAAATAATAAGAATCCCGTTTAAACAACATTAAATCGGGGCTTGGAGGGAGTTGGCATTTCCATTAATTTCGGACTACAGAAACGGGTGTTAGCGGCAAGCGGTGGACAAGTGCGGCGAAAATGAAATACCAAATATCTAAATGTTAATGAAAAAATAACAAATTTTAAACAAAAAATATATGACAATGAAACAGACGATTTTGATTACCTTACTTTTTTTGTTCATACAATGTAATGCGACAATACAACAGACTGTGCCTGATGACATTCCCACTATTTTTAGCGAGATTAAGTCGGCAACAAAAAAGAACAAGAGCCTTTGGGACAAAGATTTGTATGGAGCAATACTTTTGATTGACCCTCAAACGCGACAAATTTTCGCAAACGAACCCGATGAAACTGGTTTATTGAAACCCGACGGAAGTATCTATACGGGAATTTTACCCGAAAATATCAGTTTCGCCAATACAGCAATAGACTGGAATGGAAAAAGTTGGGCGATGATTTGTTTGCCACTTCCTGAAGACGAATATGAAAGGATTGACCTGCTGTCTCACGAATTATTTCATAAAGCGCAACCATCGTTAGGGTTTACTCTAAACAACGCTGATAATAACCATCTTGACTTGAAAGATGGCAGAATATATATACGTTTGGAATTGGAAGCGCTAAAAAGAGCAATTCAATCATCATCAGAAGAAGAAAAGCAACAACATCTGACTGATGCTCTAGTTTTTAGAAAGTATCGAAATCTGCTTTATCCCGAAACAGATGCGATAGAAAATCTGTTAGAACTAAATGAAGGAATTGCTTCATATACAGGATTGATAATTAGCGGAAGAAATGAAAAACAGTCCACAGAATACATCGTAAACGGTATTAATTACTTTTACAACTATCCTACATTTGTGCGCTCGTTTGCATATTTTACCATTCCTGCTTATGGCTACTTACTTTACAATAAAGACAAAAATTGGAACAAGAATATAAAAAATACAACTGATTTGGCTGATTTTTTTACAAAAGCATTCAACATTAATGTGTCAACAGACTTGGCAAAGACAGTTGAAATCATATCTGACAATTATAACGGTAAGTCAATTATTCAGGAAGAAACAGATAGAGAAGAAAACAATAGAAAAATAATTGCTGAATACAAGAGTAAATTTATTGAAATGCCACATTTTGAATTACAATTTGAAAATATGAGTATTTCTTTCGACCCTAGAAATATTATGGGATTAGAAGACAAGGGAACTGTTTATCCAAATATTAGAATAACAGATAAATGGGGTATTCTGACAGTGGAAAACGGTGCATTAATGAGCCCAAACTGGGATAAAATTACCATAACAAATCCCATCAATACAGAAAACAAAAAGATTAGTGGTGATGGCTGGACACTTGAATTGTCAGACGGTTACATCTTAGAAAAGGAAGAAACAAACGGCAACTATAAATTGATAAAAAATGTAAAAAGATGAAAGAAGTAAAAGATAAAGCAGAGTTACATGTATTGGAAATCGGGCAATTAGACTTTGTACAAGTTTCCGCACCTATATGCCCAAAAATTATTGCTTCACAAACTTCGCTACCCTTGTCCCTTTTTCCGAAACAATTCTTACAAAATATATCCCAGCCTGTAAATGCGAAATATCTATGGAGTAGTGAGTAGTGAATAGTGAGTAGTGAGTACTTACGGCTCGCCCGTAAATATCAAACACCTCAATACTCGTAACTTGTAACTCGTAACTTGTAACTCGTAGTTCGCCCGTTGCCGGATTTGGTAGAATTGAAAATAGGGGTAGTCCATTTTCTTTTACGCCAATAAAATCGGTTTTAAAATAGGCTGTCGGGCTTGAGCCGGAAGCATAGTGCGTTTCTGTTTCCGCTTTACGTGCTTCAAAACCGTAAGTTGTGTTTGGGGTCAAGTCTTCAAAAGTATTGCTTGCCTGCCACGCACCTCCATCCATACGGTATTCGCATCCTGTAATGGGATTGAGTGTGATACTTGTCGTTGTTTTGCTCTCTAAAGTAGGAGCATCGGGTGGTGTTTGAGAAGCACGCTCTACAGAAATGTTGAAATTCAGTGAAAAATCTTCATCTATTGCTACTCCGTTTGCAATAGTTGCCGTAACTACTGCTGTTCCAATTCCCGTAGCATTGAATGTGTTATCCGTGATTGTTGCACCTGTTTCCCCCGCCGATTCTACGCTCCATACAATGGTTTGGTTTGTGGCATTTTCCGGAATCACTTTTCCTGTCAGTATAAGCGGCTCTCCTACTGAAGCTGATTCGGGAACGTCAATGATATCAATAACCGGAACAAATGTAAATATTTCTTTTGTACGCACTTGCAATTTATCCATGCAGAAGTACATCGGAGACAGCGGTCCCATGCTGTTCACATCGGTTGACACCATAGTGCAGTAGAACCCGCCGATCTCACCCAACGAGGAGAGATCTACCCAATCCCATTTGTTGTTTTGTGTAAGTTGTCCATTTTCAAATATTGCCATGAAATATTCCACTGATTTTCCGCTTTCCGACAAATCAGGATTTAATCCGTGAAAGATGAGTTTGAAATGGTCTCCCACTTGATTGAGCGGTCGGGAGGGCGGACATCCGTATAAATTAGAGTAGTATGTAAACGGATGATTGTTAACATACACACCCACAGCCTCATATTCTTGAACATCATCTAAAATAATTTGGAAACAATGGGTGGGTTCATCAAGAAATAATCCACCATAAATCGGATCCCACCATTCAGGCTCAATGAGATAGTTCCAATATCCCACCAAATAGGGCAAGCCTTGTTGCACTACTACATCTCCGTTTTCATCTTTTAAAACATTGCCTTGCGCGTCGGTTTTAATTCCTCCGCCCGCCATGCAGCCCCATTCGTAATTTCCCCACCAGCCTTGAGAAGTGTGATTGGTATTGTCTCCGCTATTACATACTGTAAAACCGTTCCAGGCATATCCGCCGTAAGAGGAACCGGGTCCTTCAATAAGATGCGAGAACTTATAAATCTGTGAAGTAAACCAGGTATAGCCCACATCGTTGTAAGTATGTTCCCAGTAACCGTTTCCAATAAAATTAAATTTTGTTGGGTAGGTGGGGTTTTGCAGATTTAACATGACCGTATCGCTCTGCTGCGCGAAAAGTAGTCCGGTAAAAAAAAGAATGAACAGGCTCAAAAGAATTGTTTTTTTCATAGAATTATTTATTTAATTATTTAATAACCAATTTATTATATTTACTTGTCGAACTCCATTATAGGTTGGTTCTTCGGGATCAAGAGTGAGGAGATATTTTGGGTAATGGTTGTTGATTTTTGAAAAAGTGGCTAACTCTCGTTCTAAAGTTTTTTGCTCTCTTACAGTTAAAGAAACTTGATAATAACTGATAAGCCCTTTATCGTCCTTACATACAAAATCACATTCTGTCTGTAAAACCTTTCCGAT
>JAITUN010000318.1 GCA_031286285.1 Bacteroidales bacterium
GGAACGGCTAATATCAACAAAACGGAATGGGAAATCAATCGGCGTCTGTTCCGGTTTAAAAATGCGGATTGGACTTTTAACCTTGACTATCGGCTTAATCCGAATACATTTAAGAAAAATAAATCTGCGGCGGCGCCCAGTTCAAATAATACCACCACCTTAGACAGAATCTACGAGCCTGACTATTATATCGACTGGTCGGTTCCGTGGAATCTCTCTTTCGGTTATACCCTGAGCTATACCCACGCTTATAATTACAGAATAAAAGACCCATCCAACAAGAATGACACCATACGGATGTTTTTACACGACCGTAACACGATTCAAACCACCTATTTCAGCGGCGATGTCAGTCTGACGCCCAAGTGGAAAGTGGCATTCTCTTCGGGCTATGACTTCTCCAATAAAAAATGGAATTTTACAAAAATTCAACTGTTCCGTGATTTGCATTGCTGGGAAATGAGCTTCGAATGGGAACCCATAGGCGACTTAAAAAGATGGTCATTCCATGTCAATATCAAAGCAAGTTCGCTTATGGAAGCTATTAAGTACGACAAGAGGAAAGATTTTAGGGATAATTGGTGATAGCTGAGTAATTGAATAACTGAATAATTGAATAATTGAATAATTGAATAATCTCATTGGCTAAGGTTGTCGGTAGAAAAATAAGGTTTTATTGATTAATAAAAAAAAGCTGCCCGTTTCCGAACAGCCTAACTCCTTTAACTGCACAGACGGATAATTATCCGTCTCTACTCGGCAGACGCCATTAATGGACGTCTTTACTCTTTCACCACCTTCCGTGTTACCACTCCGTTTTCCGTTTGTATTCGTACAAAATAGATGCCGGCGGACGGATGGGAAATATCAATTCCCAAATTGCCTTGTTTATTCTTCGTCCACACCACCGTAAAAAATATCGGTTACCATCCATTCACTATCAATTTTAGAAAAATCAAGTCCAAAAAGAAGTTCTCCATAATCATATTTGACACCATCTTCTTCAAGAAGATAAATCGTATAGAGCGTATAACGATATTTATTATCTGATTCTTTATCGAATGTTCCTCTAAAGTCAAATTCTTCTGTTTTTTTAATTCCTTCAAAAATATCATCGGTTCCTAAAAATTCCCATTGAGCTTTTGATTTTATCAAACGTAAAGGAAATTTGATATGAGAAAGTTGAAAATCCTTATCAGAAGTAAATGTTTGAATAAATGACTGAAAATCTTCAATGTTTGCAGGAGGAGATGCATCTTTCTCTGTTTTTTCAAGATTACTACCGCCGGTCAGTTTAACATAAGCGTTTTCAAGTCCATCTGCATTGTCTATCGTAAAACTGTATTCACTTCCAAGCATGTCGTCCGAATATATCTTAAACTTAATATTTCCGCCTTTCAATAAAATATCATACATTTTTTTTGCATCCGAATTACTAAAAGACAGTTTGTCTGAATTATAATTTGAGGCAGACAAAGTGTATCTTTCGCCTTCCGAATTTTGTACAAGCACTCTATAAGATATTAGATGACCTCCAACTATGAGATTCCCATAGCTTTCAAATCTTATGGCAATTGATTCTTTACTTACAATGATAAAATGTGCTTGCATGTCTGTATTTTTAATAGAACCGACTGAATACTTCCCCTGAATCGGTTTTGTTGTCGTAATGTATCCTTCTTTTGTTGGCTCATTAAATTCATCTACGAAATACTTGATTTTCCAAATACCCAAATTATCACTCTCAGTCTTTGTTGTTTTGATTATACCATCACAGCCGGTTATTATAACCAAAGCAACTGCCAAAATTAAAAATACGAATCGATTTTCCCTTATTCTTATGAATTTTCGATTTCTCCCGTGTTTTGAAATGGTATCTGCTTTTATTGTGCAGTGCTGGTTAACTGCATCCGCTCCGTTTCTCGAATTACTTTTATTTTTCATCTTAATTTTCCGTTTAACGTCCGCATCCTTAATTACAGACGAAAATTATCAACTTTTCTGCTCTTTCGGCTTTGCAGGTCTTGCCCATTTTTGAGAGTTTTCGTTCTCTCTGCGCTGTTTTTGAGTGTTTGTGCAGTTTCACTTCGTGTTTTTTTGAGGAACAGTTACGATTCTGTTTTATATGTTGTGGCGGTTTTTCCGTCGTCGGATTTCAAATTTTTACAAATAAAAAAAGCGGAATTACATACTATTTTTATGTCATAATACAATAAATTTTATGTTTCTATAATTTTTTTGTCAAAATCAATTTTTATGTTTTTAAATTGTAATAAAAATCTTATCAATCAATAATTCGTACTTCATAGTATAAATGTATATTCGTTAGCACGGTCGCCTCTAATACCGCCCGTATATACAATCGTTGAATAATACGGTTTTAGTTCAAGCGCTTTTTCTACAACCCTTTTATGATTTTTGTGCTTATACAGTAATATCGCTTCTTTTAGATGTGGACGCGGGTCAAAAACCGGATTTTCCAAAAGTACAAATCTATCGGGATATAGTTTTTGTATCGTTTCCCATGATGTATGTTTTTCCATGATAAAATTTTATGTTTCTAATTCAGATGCAAAGGTACAAATTATTTTAATTGAAAATTGAAAGGTATGGTAATATTAACTGATTAGCCCCCAATTCCCCCAGAGGTTGATTTTCTTTATTTGTTTGCGCAGGCGTTCGTGTTGAGGGAGGCTGAGCGGTGCATCCTGATTTAAGGTTTCGATGGCAATACGGCGGGCGAGGGTTACTAAGGCTTCATCTTTTACGATGCTAGCGATTTTCAGTTCCATCATACCGCTTTGTTGTGTTCCGGTGATGTCGCCCGGACCGCGCAGTTTCAGGTCTGCCTCTGCTATTTCGAAGCCGTTGTTTGTTTTCACCATGATTTCTAA
>JAITUN010000074.1 GCA_031286285.1 Bacteroidales bacterium
GAGCGGTATGTGGATTCCGTAAAATAGAAACAATATTGTGGTAAAAATAGTACGATTTGTTAATGCGGATGGAATAAGGTTGAGCTTCCTGCTCTATTTTATTAAATGAACGGTTAATCGTAAAATTGAAAATGATAGCAAGCGCCGAAAAAACACAAACAGCATAATAAACTGCCGCACGAAAGCGACATTTTTTCAATAAAATCCAGACAACAACTTCCAGAAAAATCGCCCCAAAAACAATCACTCCAAAGACAAAATAGTTGGTATCGGAAGTGCGCACGGTAAAAAATACTTCACTTATAGTATGTTCAATCAGCGTGCCGCCCAAAGGGACAGAAAAATGGATAAAATACTGAATAATAGCTATATGAGAAATAGCCAATAACCCCAAAACAATTCCCGTAAAAATATTGGCTGCCCTGAAAGAAAAACGGGAAACAAAATAAAAAACAGGAAACAAAAAAGCCAAAAAAGCGCTGATCATCACTATATCAACACCAACTCCAATTAATTCATTTTCAACTAAATGAAATATGAAATGATGTTGATTCAAAAACAAAGTTTCAACAACACGGACAAACACAACCAAAATCCATCCGATAATGACCCAGCGGGCATACATCGCCCAAATATTTTTTGACGATTTCATTTTTTTGCAAAAGTAATCTGATTTTTTTACAACGACTTATACACCGTCAACCTAACTTTTGGATTTTTGATGTAAATTTTAAGTCCGGGTTCTACATCCCAAAGATAGACGGAGAACAGGTCGTTGGTTTTAAAGTCATAGTTTTTAGTATTGCAGGTTTGACGAAATTCGTAGTGAAACCATTGGTCGGCAGGGAAATCTCCGGTTTTTACAATCCCATCTTCCGACCAATATTTTCGTGAGCCGTTGGCGCCTAAAATTTCGGTAATCATCCGAAGTTGTCTATTTGTTCCTTCTACTTTTATATCAAACTCGTATTCAACATATAACGCATTATAGGAAGAAAGGAGCAACCACCTTTCAATAAAATTCAATGGAAATTCGCCTTCTAAAACATACACGTCAGGACTCTCTTCATACACGGTGAGGGCGACGCGGGCTTTTTCCGTGAAATAGGTTTTAGCGCTTTCATATTCAGTATGATCCAAAAGTGTAATTTTTTCCCCAACAGGTTGTTTCGGTTCCAAAAGCATTGCCCTGTCCATAACATAACGATCTAACTTTTTATAGAGATTGATAAACGCTGCTTGCCTATCGGCATCTGCAAAATAGTTATTGTGAAAAAAATACGTAAGCTCGCCGTTTTTGTTCATTTGGGGAATGATGTTATTGGATACAAAATGGCTACACGTATCCAATCCCGAATTGAGCCAAGCTACTTTTTCGGGTGTTTTCAACTGATATTGTTGACGCAACATAGCCAGCAACGAAGGCGTAAATTCCCGATGTGAAACCACCGCAGGGAATGAACCGTTTTTCGCTAACATCTGCGACCAGATAATCAACGGAACCCTCGTTCCCTCAGCAACTTCTAAAGAAACATCGTAATGATGACTTCCGGTAATTACAAAAATCGTTTTTTCAAATCCGGGTTTTTTACGATAACGATCTATCAATTTTTTTACAGCGGCGTCCACGTAAAGAAACGAACTCAAGGCTTTCATCTCTTTTTCGGAAACAGTAGCCGGATACTTTGATTCAGCAATAATTTCGGAGTATCGGGTTACATATTCGTTTTCATTGGGAAAGTCAAACGGGTCGTGCGAAGTGAGCGTCAAATAGATCTCTGATCTCGGTTTGTTTGCAGAAAAATCAATTTTTTTCATGGCAATTTCAAACATTTTGTCATCGTAAATGCCTAAGTCGTTTCGTTCTTCAATATCTTGGGAATCCTCGTCGGTCAGGAATTGTACCACTCCGTTTTTGGATAAAAAGTCGCCCATTCCGTCTAAATAATTTTTTCCGCCGTAGAAAAACGAAACGGTATATTTATTGTTATCAAGAATATTTGTCAAAGTATTGGCGTCGGGGGCATTTTTTTGGTAAGATAAAAATCCTGAAGTCCCATAAGGCAGCGACCCTAACAGTGCGGGTAAGACGGTGGAAGTTTTTTCACCGGTAGCAAAGCAGTTTTCCCACGATAATCCCTCTTCGGCAAGTGTATTTATATAAGGAGTGGGGGAAGGATATTCCGCATTTTTTCCGCAAAAAGTACGCGCCAACCCTTCTACAATGATGATCACAATATTAGGTTTTTCTTTCGCCGGATGGAAAAATGGCGATAGTCGGGCGGGCGTATTTTCCTGGTGAAGAAAAGGATATTGCGGATTCACAAACATTAATTCGGGAAAATGACGTTGAAATTCCAATACCTCTTCTTTATTGATTTCGTCGGAAGTGATTTGCTGCGGCTTTGTTTCATCGAGTATGGTCTGAAGCCAGTAATTCTCTTTATTTACAATGGTATAATAATCTTTCATCACGACAAAACTGCTTTTTTTAACATTCGGAATCAACAAACCAAGCAACATGATTATTAAAAATATGATGGAAAGATATTGGGTTTTCGGCAACTTTTTCGACGAAATGAACAAATACCCTGCCAGAAAAAGAATGACGCACAAATACGTCCATCCGATAGCGCCTCCTGCACTTGTAATAATCTCAAAAAGTTCTTTAAGAGAATATACCGAAGAATCTAACGGCAATCCGGCGATGACAAAGAAAATGACTAAAGAAACCGAAAGGCTCAACATGATTGCAAATAAGATTCGAATCACCCAAGAAGCAACTCTTTTATTCCATTTGTAAAGCAATGCAAAAATCAGAAAACCCATCAACGCCCATCCGGAAAAAACAAGAATGTCATACACTCCTCCCTGAACGTTCAAGGAGAGTAAATGGTAAAAATTTATTCTATCCGAATAATAAAGCAATAATACTTCAAATAATCGAATGAACAGGGCTATCGGAAAAAGCCATAAAGCATATTTGGAATACTCTACAAATGATTTTTTGATAAAAATAAAAAATGTTTTCATTATTATACGTTTTTGCAAAAGTAGGTATAATTTCTTTTGTACCTTTGCAATTATGAAAAATATCTTAAAAATCATCGGAGCAACTTTGTTTTTTGTTGTTGTTTTGGTTTCCTGCGATAGGACAGGTCATCAAAAACATTTTTTAACCGACGCTTCCTACAGGCAGGAGGTTCACAAACAGTTTTTAATGCGGAAACAAATGGCTGTTCATCGGGAAGAGGCGTTGTTTTCGGTATTGAACGATGATAGTCTTAATCTTGAGACGCGCGAGGCGTTGGAGTTTCTATATGCTTATATGCCGTTGTGCGATCTGGCAGATTATGACGGGCATTTTTT
>JAITUN010000137.1 GCA_031286285.1 Bacteroidales bacterium
TTACATCTATAAATTATTATTGCTTTTTCTAAAGTATTAAACTGATGTTTAATTTTCCGGCAATAATTGCCGATTGTTTTTGAATTGATTAAGTTGTAAACGTCTATCATTTTTGTAATCTTTATTAATATGTTAATTTTAAAAAAGTTTGTATTATTAAAACAAAATCATTATCAATTACGATTCATCCTCATCGTTTTCTCCAGGTTCAATAACTCGAGGCCCCTCTTCAACTGTCATAATCATAAACTCATTTTCGTTTACCTCGTAACGAACTGTAATAATATTATTAGCCGTACCCGGACCGCCGGTAGATATCCATACACGATAATCTAATCCTGTATCTTCAGGTTCAAGATAACACCAATGTTCCCAATTCAAATCTTCTTTTTTCCACAATACTATGTTTTCTTTCTCCTTGTTTTCTACCCCCTTGTTTTCTACCTCCATTTGCTCCTCCTCAACCCTAATCTCAATTTTTACTTGGGTATTATAGGTTTGGTTTGAAACTATGGTCGCATTTTTCATTTCTACAGAATAGATACCCGGGGTCTTAAATGTAATTTTGCCACTTTTTACCCTATAATCATTTCTATTTGCAGGTTTGCCGTTTTGGGTTACGGTATAGGTTGTGAATACACCGTCAAACTCAGATTCGCTTTGAAATAGGGTAGTTCCAATCTCTACTTTTAACGGCAACAAAGTTTGGGGATATAGTAGTTTCTTGTTTTTACAACCTATCATTTCAGACGCTGTATATAAATCTGAAAGCGGTAGGCGGTTTTTATCACAGTATAAATCACTTAACTCATTTTCGCTACTTATTCGTAAAGACCTAATTCCGTTATTGTTACAACTTAAATGCCTCAATTTCTTATTGCAACTAACATCTAATGAACAGAGATTATTATCTGAACAATCAAAACGTCTTAATTCTATACAACTACTTATATCCAAAATGCTTAACTGATTATTAACACAACTTATTTGATCCAACTCCTTATTGCTGTTTATATCTAAATACTTTAATTCATTATCGTTACATGCTAATGAGGCTAATTTTTCACAGCCATTTATTGACAAAGTTTCAAGATGATTATTATTGCACTTTAATTGCCTCAACTCTTTATTATTGCTCAAATCTAAAACTTTTAACTCATTTTCATCACACCTTAAATCTTTTAAGGAAGTGTTCGTACTTACATCTAAAGCGCTTAATTGATTGTTGGAACAATTTAAATTTTCTAATACTGTACAATTATTAACATTTAAAGTATTGAGATTGTTATCTGAACAATATAGATAAGTTAATTTCTTGTACTCACTCATGTTCAAAGCGCTTATATTATTTTCTGAACAATCCAAATCCGTTAGGGCAGTACAATTACTTACATCCAAAGCGCTTATATTATTTTCAGAACAATCCAAATCCGTTAGGGCGGTACAATTACTCACATCCAAAGCGCTTATATTATTTTCTGAACAATCCAAATCCGATAATGACAAACACTCACTTACATCTAAATGGGTTAATTTATTTTGGCGACAGCACAATAATTGCAACGCCGAACAAGTACTTATATCTAAGGAATTTAGTCGATTCTCAATACAAGATAAGATTGTTAACGCCTTACAATTACTTACATTCAAAGTGGTTAGCTTATTGCAAGTACAAAGTAACATTCTTAATGCTGTACAACCTTCAACATCTAAAAATTTTAGTTCATTCTCGCAACAGATTAACCATTTTAATCTCCTGCAATTTTTTACATCCAAACTGTATAGCCTATTTTCGGCACAGTGCAAATAAGTAAACTTACCTTTTTCATTTTTTGCAGTAAGCGCTACCTTATAGTTTCCTAAAGTAGCATAATCATGACTTAAAGTTATATTTGAGTTTCCTTCTCCTGTAAATATTTTAGTATTTGTGCCATCACCCCAATCTATGGTAAATTTTTCGCCGAAAGTGGCTCTGATTTCAAACCTTTTTTGGGCTAAACCTGCTTCCCATGTAAAAGTTATAACATCATGCACAAGGGTTTGTAATTGTTTTTTCATATTCTAAATTTTTTGTTTGATTATTTCTTATTAACTATCTATTAATGTGAAACATAATATTTTATAGTCATCTGTATGAAAATCGCTTGCGTAAATTAATTCTTCTACTGTATCAACCATTTGGATAAGCGAAGAATTTGGTGGGTATGGTTCATCCGTCGGAAAAATATTTTCGCCAACTATTAGTATATTGCAATTTTCTTCATCATGATTTGTGATATCAAAATCTTCAAATTGTAAATACTTATGAAAATATTTTCTAAATCTCATCTCCTCTTTTTTTGCAAACTTATCTATTTTAAAATCACCGCTTTTATTAAAACTATTAATCATTTTGTTAACAATTTTCAAGTCTTTATATCTATCTTCCGGATGGATTCTATAATGCGCTCCTCTGTCAATACTCATTTGATCTATGTTAAACCATATTTTCTCTTCCTCAGAATTCGATTTCCAATACCAATCATCTTTTTCAGGATTATAGTTTTTTAAAGTGGCTATTCTCTTAATATCTTTATATTCGGCAGTATTATAGCATCCAAGATAATTGTGAATGTGAGCGGCTATTTTGTTTGTTAAACTGTTTTCTTTATAATCCGGACGGATAATTGTGTTTATTTCCTCCAGTTTTATGATATCAATCTCTTTTATATATAGTAAATTATCCAAAGCCTTTTCAATTAATTTCTCACAAAACCAATTTTTTTCATTCACTTTTTTCAAAATCTCGTTAAACTGATTGTTTATTGTCTCAAATTCCGTAAGAGTATAATAATTGCAGACCTCCTCATATTTTTTAAACCTGTATCCAAAAAACCAAACGTTTCCGAAAAATTGCTCCTGAAATATCGGCAAACAAAGTTCCATGATACTATTTGGTTTATTATATCTTTTGTAGTCTAAATCAAAATCATAGATATTTTCGCCTTTCTCATTGTAAACCGCTATCATTTTTGTAATTTATTATAATTGATATTCTTTTTACTTCTGTAATAATCAAAAATATCCTTTCGATTTTTTCCCACCCATTTTGAAACAGTTTTTGCGTATTTTTTATATCCCTTAATAAATATAGATTGTTCCGGACAGAATATACTGACAACACCAACAAATTTAAAATCATCTGTACATACAGCGCCAAAGGATATACCGCCGGAATTACCCCATTCAGGGATCCAAACATCTACGGGCAATCCACTGTACCTTTTGTCTATATATAGGTAACCCTCTAAATCCTCAATCTCTCTTGAAAATTGTAAGAATGATATGAATAAAATCCAGCTTATTTTAAAATTGGAAACCTTTATTATATTTTCTTTATTTTTTGAAATCCAATATTTTATCGAATCTATTTCAACTTTATCCTTATTATATTTACCAACAACTACTAAATCATCAACTCTGAAATAAGGCCAATTTGCTATATCTTTTTCTCCATTACAAGGATCAAATTTTACCTTTGTTTCATATTTTGCGCTCTTCTTGCAATTTGTTCCATATCTTCCTACCTTCGCACAAATTGAAACCTCCTTTTTTAGCCCTGTATATTGACTCCGTATTATCATATCTTAAAATTTTTTTGCACTATTCATATTATTTTTTTTAAAAAACTATCTGATTATTCTTAATAAAACCCTTTTTAGAAACCTTTCTACCTCTTTTTTAAAGATTTTAACATCAACACGGTGCGCCATTTTATTATACCATCTCAGTTCGAAGTTTGAATTGGCATTTAATCTTATCCATTCAAAATTTTCTACTGCAGGAACAACATTGTCTTTACCGCCAATCACAAAAACAGTATGATTATTGCTTTTTACCAATTTTGGCAGGTCAATTTCAATGGGGCAGCAACAGAGCGCCGGATTGAAACACAACGCCGGAAGTTTATGTTTCATAGCCAAATAGTACGCCAAACAGCCTCCCATACTGCTGCCAACGATAGCAACCGGCTTCTCAATGGCAATCAATTTGCTCAACTCCTTAAATAATCCGGGTGTATTTCTGTAATCTATTTTTGGAGCAACTACATCTAAATAAAGGCGCATTACTACTCTCTTCTCTTTACTCAATGTGCTGTCTAAGCCGTGTAAATAGAGTATTTTCTTTCTGTTATCCTCTTCCATTTTTGTAATTTTTGTGATTATGTTAATTTTAAAAGTTTGTATTGATATTAAATCTAATTCATCGGCAAAATAGGGTGTGGCTACGTCAGGTTACGTCGTTGAGGAAAAAAAGGAGTGCTTTTATTACAGAAAAAGATAACTTAAATGAAGAAGAAGTTATCAGCCATTTGTTTTAATTATTTAGCAATTGTATTTTGTTTTTAGTGTTTTTGGCTGATAATAAGGTTAATACTGTTACTGATTTTGGAGTTGGCGAAAATGTTTCCATTAGATTTCTTGAATATATAGATATTGTTTCTCCTGATGATACAGTATCATCTAAAATCAGAATATTTTTGTTCATTATTTTTTCTGTAATATTTTTCACCTCTTTATTACTTAGGTTTTTATTGATTATATGTGGATCAAAGTCGAAGTAATCTATTAAGAATTTTCTATATTTTACCGGAATTTCTTTCATTTCAAAAAATACGTCCATACGTATAAAAGATTCTTCTAACACTGATATAATATCGTTAGCGTTATTTTTGTACTTTAATCTAAGCTTTTTTTTATCAAAAGTTTGTTGAATAGCATCTCTAAAAGGAACTACAAAATAGTTTTCGATTTTATGTGAACATTTAATACTTTCAAAAACTTTTTCAGCAATTAATTGGTTTAATTTATTTGAGCTAGGAATTACTACAATAGTATCATATCTATTTTTTAGTTCTAATCCGGATTTCTCTTGGGAAAGTATTTCATTTAATCTATAGAGACCTTTGCAAGACAGATGTTAATATAAATATTTGATTGTTATTATTTTAACTTTAAAACAGACAGCTGTTTTTGTCTGTACTTTTTCTCTTGATAGAAAAAGTACCAAAAAGATC